>NZ_JBHTLD010000042.1:0-25785 GCF_042678745.1 Pontibacter rugosus
CTTATATTCTAAAAATGTTATATTAAATTACTTGAAATATTTTGCACTCCCATATTTAGTAGTCGTAATGCAAGTATATCCATAGCTGATAAACAGCAGCTTATACTGAAACACAACTCTTTTTAACGACTGAAAGAAAAAGGAGTTTTTCATAAAAAAAAGAGCGCCGACCCTTATAAAAGGCCGGCGCTCTTTTTTGTGTGGTGTTCTATAGCTATTTCACTTCACCGCTTTCAGCAGCTTTTTTCAACTCCTCGTTAGCCACTATAATAATCTCTACGCGACGGTTTTGCTTACGGCCTTCTACAGAAGTGTTATCAGCAATAGGTTGGTCGTAGCTGTATCCTTTAGCTTGTAAGCGTGAGCCAGCTACACCCAGGCTACGTGCATACGCTGCAACAGACTCCGCTCTACGCTCAGAAAGCTTCTGATTCAACTCATAAGAACCGGTATTATCAGTATGGCCTTCGATGATTACGTTTGTGCCCTGATAATCCTGCAGGGTTTTAGCCAGCTTCTGGATATCTTGTTTAGCAGTAGCACTTAGCTCTGCAGAGTTTACTGCGAAAAGTATACCTGAGTCAAAGTTTACCCGGATAGCCTCGCCTACACGCTCTACATTCGCATTTTCCATAGACTTCTCTAATTCTTCTGCCTGCTTATCCATGCGGCGGCCAATAACAGCACCTGTTGCACCACCTACAGCAGCCCCCACAATGGCACCTGCCGCTGTATTGCCCAGTCTGTTACCAATCAGGCCCCCGATTACAGCACCACCACCAGCACCAATCAGACCGCCTTTAGTTGTTTTCTTCATTCCCTCCTTTTCCTCTGTTTTAGCTTGTGTAGTTGTTTCGGTATTGCCTGATCCAGCTACAGGAGCTGCCGTTTGGCAAGAAGAGAACAACAGAGTGGCAGCTAACATAGAGCTCAGAGATAGTTTTATTAATTTCATGGTAGTATAAATTTGGTAAATGTGATTCAGTTTAAAGTTATAGATTTCATACTTACCACAGCTAACGCAACTCCTGTGCCAAAATGTATGACTGCTATTTAAAATATTTTATACTTACTAGATAAGTTACGCTCATACTTCTGCCATAGGCATAAAAAAAAGTCTGCCAACAGTAGCTGACAGACTTTTTCAGAAATTTATACTTCGTTTAAGAGGCCTTGGACACCTTCTTAACTTTTGGTGCAGTTGTTATATCTTCTTGCAGGAGAACCATACTTAGCAGCTCACTTAGCTTGTTCTTCAGTTGCTTGCGGTCCACTATAAAATCAAGGAATCCGTGCTCCAGTACAAACTCTGCACTCTGGAAGCCTTTAGGCAGGTCTTTGCCGATGGTCTCTTTGATCACGCGCGGACCAGCGAAACCAATCAGGGCACCAGGCTCAGAGATATTAAAATCGCCTAGCATAGCGTAAGAAGCCGTTACACCACCTGTAGTCGGATCTGTCAGAAGCGAAATGTATGGCAGTTTTTCTTCAGATAGCAAAGCTAATTTGGCAGATGTTTTTGCCATTTGCATCAGCGAGAAACCGGCTTCCATCATACGGGCACCACCTGATTTAGAGATCATCAGGAAAGGCGTGCGTGTTTTGCGGGCATGGTCTATAGCGCGGGCAATTTTCTCCCCTACCACTGAGCCCATAGAGCCCCCGATAAAGGCGAAATCCATACAGGCTATAGTAATGCTTTGGCCATTGATCTTGCCATAAGCTGAGCGTACAGCATCTTTTAAACCAGTAGCTTTTTGCGTGGAGGCAATACGCTGCGGGTATGCCTTAGTATCTACAAAGTTTAGCGGGTCGCCTGATGTCAGGTTCGCATCTAACTCTGTAAAATCATTATCATCAAATAAAATGGCAAAGTACTCTTTAGAACCGATACGGTCGTGATGATCGCACTGCACGCAAGTACTCAGGTTCTTGCGGTGCTCGGCCATACTTGTCACGGTTTTGCAGTTCGGGCACTTGTACCACAATCCGTCCGGGGTTTCCTTCTTCTGGTCAGTAGGTGTTTGGATTCCTTTATCTGCTCTTTTAAACCAAGGCATCATAGTTAACAGCGTGCATTCCGCACTTTTAAGTTTATTGCGCACCTCACCACACAGCAAGGTGCCTAAAGAAAGTGACCTGCCCCGGCCACCCAGCAACGGGTACAGCAAAGGCAGGTCACAAAAATATGTAATAATCGGCAGTTCTGCTACAAATTAAGCGAGTGTAATCTCATTTGTTAAGTACACATCCTGAATTGCATGCAGCAGTTCTACACCTACTTGCATGTTTTTCCGCTCAGAAATATAGCCTATGTAGCAATTATAACACAGACGGAGAACGAAAGCATACACTGTTCTCCATTTACTACTAAAGCGGCAAAGCCCTTTCAGGCTTTCTGCCGCGATGTTTTTCATAGCATGGCAGGCACCGGTAACCGGTATGGCAAGCGCATGGCTCGCCACGCCTCTCTTTACTTGAACTTCTCTAAAAAGTTGTGCGTGTACCACATGTAGACCTGCACCAGACACGTGGTTGATGTAAAAGCAGCCGTATTCAGCTTGCCACCATGCGCTACATCTAGTCCGGTTCTACTTATCACAAAAAGGTGACACTAGTATAGACTCAGGAACTGGCACATGTATTTTGCATTGGCAGGCACAAGCAGATGCGTACACTTAGAACTATTTCTAGTTGCACTCTTCGCTCACTACTTTTCCATCTATGATTACGGCACAAACATGCGAGGTGTATTCAAACGGATCTCCGTCATACAGCACCAGATCGGCGTCTTTGCCTTTCTCCAAAGAGCCCACTCGTTTGTCTAAACCGATGATTTTGGCAGGTGTGGTGGTGATGGCAGCTAATGCCTGTTCTGGCGTCATGCCGTTGGCAACGGCAGCACCTGCTTCAAACAACAGCACCCGCGCACGCGGCACATATTGCTCAAACCCACTCTGAATAGCTACAGGGATACCAGCCTTTGCAAGTATAGCCGCCGTTTCAAACGACATATTTTTAGTGTCTCCGTTTGCACGGGCCATGGTTGGGTGAAGTATAACTGGCACACCGGCGGCCTTTATTTCGTCCAGCAGCAAGTATGACTCCGCAGCACCATCCAACACCAGGCTCAGGTTAAACTCTTTTGCCAAACGCAGTGCCGCCATAATATCCTGCGACTGGTTGGCGGTGACTAGTGCTTTATACTTGCCGTTGAGCACCCCCACCAGATATTCCATTTTCAGGTTACGGTCCGGGCGCTTACTTACATCTGAGTTAGCTGACTTTTTAGCATACGCCTGTGCCGCCTGCAACTCGGAGCGCAACATGGCCATACCCTTGGCTGATGTTTTAGGTGAGTTGTAGTGCTCACCTACCGTAGCGCCAAGTGTAAAAACGACCATGTTGGTGGTATCCATTAGAGTGGCAAAGCCATCCGAAGATGTTTTAATCGTCATGGTTTGCCCGCTGATAAGCCCACCCGGGCCGTGGCCGGTGTTGATGGTCGTTACACCATGGTTGCGCACCCACTCCACCAGTTGCTCATTAGGGTTATAGGCATCCAGAGCGCGGAGTTCTGGTTGTATGGGTGCGGTTGGCTCCAGTTGCTGCTGGTCGGCAGGGATATTGTAGATACCGGCCAGGCCCACCGTAGTATGTGCATCCACCAAGCCTGGCGTTACGACTTTAGCCGTGTATACTTTGTAGTGCTGAGGCACCTGCAGGTTAGCACCCACCGCCTCCACCTTACCATCTTTTAACAGCACCACCCCGTTTTTGATAGGAACTCCGGCCATCGTATAAACCGTTTCGCCTTTCACGGCAATCTGCGCCTCCGCCTGCTGCACGCCAAGTATAGCCAACCCGGCAAGTATGGCAGAAGCTAATTGTATATGTTTTTTCATCTTGATCTTTTTTTAAGATTTTAGATACTAGACGTTAGGCATTAGATTTTCTTCTATAAGAGAAGCAGTACCCCTTAGCAGTGATATCTAAAATCTAACGTCTAGTATCTAGCATCTTTCTTAATGTGCATGATAATGAAGTATACCGTCGTAGGCGCGGAAGCCGCCGGTGGCGTAGGCTTTATCTTGTGGGTTGGCAAGGTCGAAGCGTTTCTGGCCTTCTACCCAGGTCTGCTCAATTTTGGTATACACACTGAATGGCTCACCGCTTAGCACGATAAAATCGGCATCCTTGCCTTTCTCCAGTGAGCCCACACGGTTGTCCAGTTCCAGCATTTTGGCACCGGCAATCGTGATGCCTTCAATGGCTTTTTCGCGGCTCATGCCTGCACGCACAGCAAGTGCTACATTGCGCATAAACAAGCGTGAGTCGGTAATGCCGTCATCCGTATGGAAAGCGGTGAGCACACCTGCTTTCTCAAGTGCGGCACCATTGGCATTGCTCACCTCTACGGCCTCCGCCTTGCCACCTGGAGAATCCAGCGTGATGATAGAGGCAGGAACACCTGCTTTGGCAATCTCATCGGCTGCTTTCCAGGCTTCGCTTACGTGGTGCAGCACCAGCTTAAAGCCAAACTCTTTTTGCAGGCGCAGGGCCGTAAGCACATCGTCGTAGCGGTGTGTATGGAAGTGCACAATACGCTTGCCATCCAGAATCTCTACCAGCGGCTCCAGGTTAGGTTTGCGCTCTGGCATTTTATCGGCTTTGCCTTTGGCAGCTTTTACCTTTTTGTTGTAGGCCTGTGCGTCTACAAACAACTGCCTTACCATTGCCGCTGATTTTGCGCGTGTGCCGGGGAAAGGTGCTGAACGCATTGGATTGGTACCATTGGCCATTTTCATACCGCCGCATATGCCGTTGATTATATCGTCGCAAAAGGTGAGGTCGCCAATGGTTTTCCCGTCACGCATTTTCAGGTATACCGTCTGTCCGCTCATCAGGTGGCCAGAGCCAGGCATAACGTTTACAGTCGTGATGCCGCCTGCCAGGGCTCGCTTGAAAGTATCGCTAAGGGGATTGATGCCATCTATGATTTGTACATCAGGGTGTAGCGGTGCAGAGCTGTCGCCACCAGAGCCTTCCCCCAGGTGCGAGTGCGTATCTACTAAACCAGGCATCAGCACTTTGCCCGTCATATCGAACTCCTGCGCGTTTTTAGGGATGCGTACTTTGTCTGCGGTGCCAACGGCAGTGATTTTTCCGTTTTGTACCACCAGCACGCCGTTTTCGATAGGCTGGCCCGCTACCGTGATAATTTTAGCTCCTTTGAAAACATGCGGCTGCTCCTGCGCCAGCATCTGGCCGGTGCTCAGGAGCGTTGCAAGCCCAAGTGCTGCCAGAAGCTTTTGGTTTCGTATCATAAAATGCAAGGGTGATAAAGTTTAGGTTAGTTTGGCTTCTCAACTTAAGCATTTCTAAGTATAAATAAAATATGACACCTTGCCTTCCTACACCTGTTCAGGCATCCTAAACATAATACTACCGTTACAGTTAGTAATATAAGACACTACTAAACAAGACTAAAATGAAAACAAGCATAAGAAGATCCTCTCAGAAACTATTATATGTACTGGCCTGTGTGGTAATGGCCGCTGGCATGTATAGCTGCGCACCGTCTACTCAAATTACCGGAACCTGGAAAAGCCCTCAAGCTACATCCAGAACTTTCAACAACGTAGTAGTGGCAGCCATGACAGACAATGTGCAGGCGCGCCAGACTATAGAAGATCAACTGCAGCAGCAACTACAGGCCCGCGGCATAAAAGCAACTAAAAGTATAGACCTATTCCCTCCAAGCATGATGAGCGGCTCAGAGTCGCCGGCTGATATGATGTTGGACCGTATTACAAGCGACGGGTTTGATGGCATTCTAACAGTGGCCGTGGTAGACCAGGAAACTGATACACGTTATGTGCCTGGCAATACTGCTTACGCACCAGTTTCACGCTTTGGCTATTACAACACGTTTAGAGGCTACTATGGTTATATGTCGCCTACCTTGTACCAGCCGGGCTACTACACAAAGGAGAAAATCTACTTCCTGGAAACCAACCTGTACGAAACCAGTAACGAAAACCTGGTATGGTCTGCGCAGTCTAAAAGCTACGACCCAGCAAGCCTAAGTTCTTTTGCTGATACGTTCTCTGAAATAACAGTGAAGAAGATGGCGCAGGAAAACATCATCAACTAAGTATAAACAGCAAGTATAAAAGAAAAGGCCTTCCTGCTACGGAAGGCCTTTTCTTTTATACTTGCTGTTTAGATTTTATTCGCTGTACAACACATGCAGCACTGTCTGCCCTACTGCCTTTAGTGTTTTTTTGCTGATGATATCCATGTTATCGGTATGCCGGTGATGGTACGGCCCGAAATAGTCGTTTGGATCGCGCTGGCTGTACTCGATGATGTCGATCATGCGGATATTACCGAGCGTGTTTACATAATAATGATCATCTATGATGGCCGGAGCATCTGTATACTTAAAGTAATCTGAGTACCCGATGCTATTGCCTGCTTTCCATACTTTGTCAACTATTTCTTTGGCATACTGCATAGAGTGGCCTTCTCGGGCGAAGCGGGCGTTCTCAGCTCCCACCATATCGAGCAATATGCCATAGTTGGCGCGGTAATTGGGCACATGCTTGTTCTTGCTCCAGTATTGCGAACCCAGGCACCACGAATCTGCCATGTATGGCTGTGGGCTTCCGTCTGGCTGGCCATAGTCTTCTCCATCAAAAAAGATCAGGTCTACTCCAACGCCTGGCTTTTGCTCTGCCTGCTGCATAATTCGGGCAATCTCCAGCAATACACCTACCCCACTGGCTCCATCATTGGCACCATCAATTGGGGTGTTTGGGTTATTTTCGTCTTTATCGGCTACGTGGCGGGTATCCCAGTGGGCCGCAAGCAGCACACGGTTGGCAGCCTCCGGGTTATAAGAGGCAATTACGTTACGTAGATTCAACATGGTGCCGTCATACGCTCGCATCTGAAACTGCTGCTCCTGCACCTTTGCGCCGTAGCTTTTCAGCTTGCTCACTATCCACTCACCGGCAGCATTGTGCGCTGCGGTATTTGGCACACGCGGCCCAAAAGCAACCTGCTTCGCTACCAAGGCATAAGCTGAGTCAGCATTAAAGGCAGGAGCCTGCACAACAGTAGCAGTTTGCTCCTGCTCGCCTACCTCCTGCACCCCTCCCTTTTCAGAAGAATCGCAGCTAACCAATGCTACAGCAGCACCGCAGTAAAGTGCAGCCAAGAGCCTTACCCTACTCTTCATAAGCCCAGTCAATTCCGGTTTTCATGTCTTTTATAGCAATTCCCTGCTTCTTAAGCTCTGCCCGAATTATATCTACTTTATCGTAAGCCTTCTGCTCTTTTGCCTCTTTGTAAAAGCTTAGCACCAGACCAAGTACTTCATCCATATCACCGACAGGCTCCTCTTCCAGGCCCAGCACATTCAGCACCAGTTCCTGGTAAGTGTTGCGTATGGTGTCAAACGTACCACGCGCTAATTGCTCTATGGCAATCTGGCCTAAGTATAAGCTATTTATCTTTTTAAGCAGGTTAAACAACGCGGCTATAGTGCGGGCTGTATTGAGGTCATCGTTAAGCCCACGGAAGCAATCTTCCGTTAGCTTCAGCAGCTCTTCGTTTAGCTTAGCATCAGGAGCTACTTCCGTTGTTTCCTGCGGGTAAGACAGCTTTTTGAGCACACGCAAACCGTTCATCAGTTTTGTATAACCTTTGCGAGCAGCCTGCAGTGCTTCGTTGCTAAAATCCAGGGTACTGCGGTAGTGTGCCTGCAATATAAAGAAGCGGATTGTCATCGGGCTATAAGCTTGCTCCAGCATCTCGTGGTTGCCGCTAAACAGCTCACTCAAGTTGATGAAGTTGCCCAGCGATTTACCCATCTTCTGTCCATTTACTGTGATCATGTTGTTGTGAATCCAGTATTTGGCAGCATCCGTATGGTTGCAGCTGGCCTGGCTCTGCGCAATCTCGCACTCGTGGTGCGGAAACATCAGATCCAGACCGCCGCCGTGTATGTCGAAGGTGGTTCCCAGGTATTTGCGACTCATGGCTGAGCACTCCAAATGCCAGCCCGGAAAGCCATCGCTCCACGGCGAAGGCCAACGCATGATGTGTGTTGGTGAAGCCTTTTTCCAGAGGGCAAAGTCAAAAGAAGATCGCTTCTCTTCCTGCCCATCCAGCGTGCGGGTGTTTCCAAGCAGGTCTTCAATGTTGCGCCCCGACAGCTTTCCGTAGTTGTGCTTTTCGTTATAAGCCTTCACATCAAAATACACAGAGCCATTCACTTCGTAGGCAAAGCCGTTATCCAGGATTTCCTGTATCATCTCCACCTGCTCAATAATATGCCCGGATGCACGTGGCTCTATATCCGGCTGTAGCACATTTAAGGCCTTCATTTCCTGATGGTAGATATTGGTGTAATGATTTACAACCTCCATCGGCTCCAGGTCTTCCAGCTTAGCCTTTTTCTGGATTTTATCTTCCCCTTCGTCTGCGTCATTCTCTAAGTGGCCTACATCAGTTACGTTACGCACATAGCGTACTTTATACCCTTGGTGCTTTAAGTAACGGTACAGCACATCAAACGTAACGGCGCTGCGGGCATGGCCCAGGTGTGGCTCACCATACACGGTTGGGCCGCATACATACATTCCTACAAAAGGAGCGTGCAGAGGCTCAAATTCTTCTTTCTTTCGCGACAGCGTATTGTACAGATTCAGTTTTTGTTGCATGGTTTATGAAGTATAAACACCTTGGCAGGTGTCGCACTTTTATACTTAGCCGCTCTTATTTGTGCAGCTAAATTTTGTTCAAAGCTAAAAAAATATTGCCGTCTTTCCCCTAACGCTCCTCTTCTGGTTTCGGCTCCAATACATACGTGGCAGAAATCGGGAAATGATCTGAGAGCCCCATCTCATAATGTGTTTCGTAGTTGTAGGCCTTTAACCCCTCGCTATGAAACTGGTTATCAATGCGCAGGAAAGGCAGTATGCCGTTATACGTGCTCCCGATACCGTTACCTGCTTGCACAAAGGAATTCTGGAGCTCTGCTGCTAATTGATTATACGTATAGCTGAAAGGTATATCATTGAAATCCCCACATACGATGACCGGGTAAGGCGACTTACGAACGTGCTCCAACAGCTGCTCTACTTGTACAGCACGGGCTATAAAGCCTCTCTTGAGCCTGCGCGCTAAATTACGACTCTCCTTCTTAAAGCTTTCTTCATTACCAATAGCTGAGTACGTATTCTCTATGTCTGCCGCCCTAATACTCATGGACTGTAAGTGCACAGCATAAATTCTTATGGTATCACCCTCTAGTACAATATCAGCCCATACGCCACGGTTTATACTTTCCTTTTTAGTAAAATGAATTGCTCCTTTGTCAATGATCGGGTGCTTTGAGAAAATAGCGATTCCAATGTCTCCATACTTACGCCCAAACTCACCTATTGAGAAATACATCTCCTTATTATGACGAACACCGATCCTTTTTGCTGTGTTGTATCCACCTGTATTACGGTTGTTGTAAAACTCCTGCAAGCAGAACACATCTGCCGGATGTGTAGCAATCCAATCTACCATTTCTTCAGAAACGCCTGAAGCAGTGCGCTGTTTACCATCATAAGCATTGAAGATGTGCGTGTTAAAACTTAGCACTTGCAGCGTTTTTGCTTCTTTTGGTATTTCCTGCCCAAGGTTGATAGCAAACAAGCGGGCGTAGTAGGTCCAGCCAAGTATAAGACCGGCAAACGGCAGCACCAACAGCCACGAGCGGCGCAGCGCCCAGTAAATGAGAAACAGGAAATTGAGTACCAAAGGCACTGGCAGCGAGAAAGCTACAAAGCCAGCTGGCCAGAACTCGCTTGGCGGCACCTGAAGGCACAGCACACCTATCAACATCCAAAACACCACCACAATGTTTAAGATGAGCCACACACGGCGCCTTATTTTTTTAAATGTACCTGACACAAAAGCAAACTTACAAATAATGAACCTATGTATATCACCCCACCTGCATTATAAATCAAACCTTCAGCGCGTATATACACACAGTAGCCCAACACGAACTATTAACGAAAGCCTTTTGTTACACATTATAGCTTTTGCTGCTATGCCCGGTTCTAAAATGCAAGGTTATAACCCTTCAAATCTTAAAGAAATAGCTGGTGTAAATTATTTAATAAAGGCCTTGTATACATAAACAGTTGTGTATATAATGATTTTGTAGTAAATTTGCAGCAATATTTTTCCAAAGAGCTGAGGGGACAAGAAGTCCCCTTCTTTATTTCTTAACCGTTTGCTATGGAACTTACAGCAAAGAACATAAGAGAAATGGCACAGGCGGGGCTACCGGATAACGACTTGTTTATCGTAGACGTTTCTGTATCTGACTCTCCTGCCAGACCTAAAATTATAGTGCTGGCTGATGGCGAGCAGGGCATAACGATAGACCAGTGCGCTACTATAAGTCGCCGCATCAACAAAAAGATTGAGGAAATCTTTGGGCCTGATATGGCCTATGTACTGGAGGTAAGCTCCCCTGGAGTAGATTTCCCTTTAACACAACCACAGCAGTTTAAACGCAACACCGGCCGCAACCTGAAAGTAAAACTACAGGATGGCACCGAGAAAACCGGTAAGCTGGAAGAGGTAACCGAAGAGGGCCTGAACATGCTGGAGGAAGTAAAACAAAAAGGCAAAAAGGTAACGTATGTGCCTGTGCAGATACCCTTTGGGGACATTGTAAAAGCAAATGTTGTAATCTCTTTTAAATGATAAAATAATGAACAGTTCAGTCCTGATCGAGTCGTTCGCCGAATTTGCGAAATTCAAGAACATAGACCGCCCGACCATGATGCGCATCCTGGAGGATGTATTCCGCACCATGATTCGTAAAAAGTGGGCCACCGATGAGAACTTTGACATCATTCTGAACGTGGAGAAGGGTGACTTAGAGATCTGGCGTAACCGAGAAATCGTGGACGACAACTCTGAAGACATCTGGGACTACGATAAAATCAGTTTGTCAGACGCTCGTAAAATTGAGCCTGACTTTGAAGTTGGCGAAGAAGTATCGGAAGAGGTGAAACTGGAGGATTTTGGTCGCCGTGCTGTCCTTACAGCGCGTCAGACACTTATCCAGCGCATCAAGGATATGGAAAAGGAACTGCTGTTCCAGAAATACAAAGACTTAGTTGGTGAAATCATTTCTGGTGAGGTGTACCAGGTATGGAACCGCGAGGTGTTATTGCTGGATCAGGAAGAGAACGAACTGCTTATTCCTAAGGCAGAGCAGATCCCGAAAGACCGCTACCGCAAAGGCGACCAGGTACGTGCCGTGGTGCAGCGTGTGGAGATTGTGAACGGTAACCCGAAGATCATACTTTCTCGTACAGCCCCTGCCTTTCTGGAGCGATTGTTTGAAAACGAAGTTCCGGAGATTTTTGACGGCCTTATTGCCATCAAGAAAATTGTGCGTGAGCCAGGTGAGCGTGCTAAAGTAGCCGTAGAATCTTTTGATGACCGTATAGATCCGGTTGGAGCGTGCGTAGGCATGAAAGGTTCCCGTATACATAGCATTGTGCGTGAGTTGGAAAACGAAAACATCGACGTTATCAACTATACTGACAACGTGGAGCTGTATATACAGCGCGCCCTGAGCCCTGCTAAAATCAGCAGCATGAAGATTGACAATGAGACTGGTCGTGTTTCAGTTTTCCTGAAGCCGGATCAAGTGTCTCTTGCCATTGGTAAAGGTGGTCAGAACATCAAACTGGCAAGCAAGCTGGTTGACCTGGAAATTGATGTATTCCGTGAGTCTGAAACGTATGAAGAAGACATCAGCCTGGAAGAGTTTACAGATGAGATAGAAGATTGGGTAATTGCAGAATTAAGACGCATTGGCCTCGACACAGCAAAAAGCGTATTGGCAGTAACGAAAGAAGACTTGTTACGCCGCACTGAGCTGGAAGAAGAAACTATTGACGATGTGCTTTCTATCCTTCGTGAAGAGTTGGAAGAGGAAGAAGAAAATCAATAGTTGTGAGTTGAGCTCTATTGCGTTAATTTTGAAAAAGAATTACCCGGAGCCCATCTTTTATCTGACTATGTAGGGCAACTATAATTTTTAAAGACAGAATTAAAAGACAGCATATTAGAACAAAATGGCAGAAGAAAAAACAAGGAGGCTTAAACAGGTTGCGACAACTTTGAACATTGGTACATCTACTATTGTAGATTACCTCTCTGCTAAAGGGGTTGAGGTAGAAAATAAACCAACTACCAAAATCACAGCAGATCAGTTCAATATGCTGGCTAAAGAGTTTGCTTCCTCTATGCAAGAAAAGCAGGAGGCAGATGAAATACATATTGGCAAAAAGCCACAGGGCAACCAGGTTGTTGAGTCAGAGCAAGCACCAGAGCCGAAAAAGACAAGCGAGCCAGAGCAGGAAATCCTGATCAAAAACGGAAGCGCGCCTAAAGCACCTGAAGCAGCACCCCCTGCACCAGAGGAAAAGCCTATTGAGAAAATCTCATCTAATTTACCGGGCATTAAGGTGCTGGGTAAAATTGATTTGGATGCAAAAGGCAGGCCTGTGCCTAAGCCAGCAGAACCGAAGAAGGAAGAGCCTAAACCTGTAGAAGCCCCGAAAGCAGAAGAAAAACCTGCTCCGGTTGCGCCAAAAGCAGCAGAAACTCCGGCTCCTGCTCCAACTCCGGCACCTGAGGCTCCAAAGCCAGCAGCTCCTAAAGAAGAAGAGCGACCTCCGCTACCTCCTAAGGTAGAGAAAGCAGCTGAGCCAAAGGCTACGCCTGCTCCTGAGACACCTGTAGCTAAAGCACCTGAAGCTCCTGCCAAGCCTCAGCAGCCACAAGCACAGGCTCCTCAGCCACAGGCTGCAGCACCTGCTCCTAAACCAGCAGAACCCGCTGCACCTAAAGCAACTGAAGAAACACCGGCTCCTAAAGAGCCAGCTGCAACTGCAGATAAGGCGCCACAGCAACCGGCCTCTCCTGCAGCCAACGCTAACGAAAGCACAGAAAATAAAGAAGATATAGAAAAGGTTACATCCAAAGCGAACCAGCTTAAAGGGCTTACTGTACTTGGCAAAATAGAACTGCCGGTAGAGTCGCGAAGAAAAGGCTCTAAGCCTGTCGCATCTTCTGATGACCGTAAGGGTAAGAAGAAGCGCAAAAGAATTATGGTGGCTACTGAAGGTCAGGGCCCAGGACAAGGACAGCAGCAAGGCGGTGGAGGCCAGCAAGGCCAGGGTAACCGTCCACAAGGCGGAGGCCCGCAAGGCAATCGTCCAGCAGGCAATCGCCCTGCCGGTCCTCCTCAAGGTAACAGACCAGGCGGAGGCCCAGGTGGCAACCGCCCAGGCGGAAGACCAGCTCCAAGAGGAGCAAGCCCTGCCAGACCAGTTAAAGCAGAAGTTACTGATAAGCAAATACAAGAGCAGATCAAAGCTACACTTGCCAAACTTAGTGGTGGCAAAGGTGGTGGTGGAGGTAACCGCTCTAAATACCGACGTGAAAAGCGCTCAGCCATTGCTGATGCTACAGAAGAACGCCGTATGCAGGAGCAGGCAGAGTCTAAGACACTGCGCGTAACTGAATTCGTTTCTGCCAACGATCTTTCTTCTCTGATGGATGTGAGCGTTAACGACGTGATTAAGGTGTGTATGCAGCTAGGCATGTTCGTTTCGATAAACCAACGATTAGACGCAGAAGCCATCACGGTAATTGCTGATGAATTTGGCTATAACGTAGAGTTTATCACTTCTGAAGATGAGCAGGCTCTTGAAGACACAATAAGTGATGATGAGGCAGACCTGGAAGAACGCGCACCAATCGTTACGATCATGGGCCACGTTGACCACGGTAAAACATCTTTACTGGACTACATCCGAAATGCTAACGTTACAGCCGGTGAGGCCGGTGGTATTACGCAGCACATCGGTGCCTATAAAGTAAAAACAGAAAGTGGCCGTGCGGTTACGTTTTTAGATACACCGGGTCACGAAGCCTTTACGGCCATGCGTGCCCGTGGTGCCAAGGTAACTGACGTAGTTATTATTGTGGTAGCGGCCGACGACTCGGTGATGCCACAGACCAAAGAGGCCATTAACCATGCACAGGCAGCCGGTGCTCCGATTATTATTGCACTGAACAAAATTGATAAGCCAACTGCTAATCCGGACAAAGTTCGTGAGGAGCTGGCTCAGATGAACATACTTGTAGAAGAATGGGGTGGTAAATACCAGTCTCAGGAAGTTTCTGCAAAATCAGGTCTTGGTATTCCGGACTTGCTGGAGAAAGTCTTGTTAGAGGCTGAACTTCTTGAGTTGAAAGCTAACCCGGATCGTCAGGCTGTTGGTACAGTTATAGAAGCATCACTTGATAAAGGCCGTGGTTATGTAGCAACGATGCTGGTACAAACCGGAACGCTTAAAATTGGTGATGTAGTACTAGCCGGTGCTCACTACGGTAGAGTAAAAGCCATGACTGACCACCGCGGTAAAAAGATGAAAGAAGCAGGACCATCAACACCTGTTCAGCTTCTTGGTCTGGACGGTGCACCACAGGCCGGAGACAAGTTCCTTGTAATGGAATCTGAGCGTGAGGCACGTGAGATTGCATCCAACCGCTCTCAGGTACAGCGTGAGCAAAGCCTGCGCACACGTAAGCACATTACACTGGATGAAATCGGTCGTCGTTTGGCAATAGGTACGTTCAAGGAGCTTAACGTGATAGTGAAAGGTGACGTGGACGGTTCCGTGGAAGCACTTGCTGACTCTTTGCTGAAGCTATCTACTCCTGAAGTGCAGGTGAGCATCATCAGCAAAGGTGTAGGTGCCATATCAGAATCCGATGTATTGCTTGCTTCGGCATCCGATGCGATCATTATTGGTTTCCAGGTTCGTCCTTCACAAAACGCCCGTAAACTGGCAGAGCAGGAGCAAATTGATGTGCGCTTATACTCTATCATCTACGATGCGATCAATGAAGTGAAAGATGCCATGGAAGGCATGCTGGCTCCAACGCTGAAAGAAGAGATTACAGGTAACGTAGAAGTACGTGAAGTATTCAAAATCACGAAGGTTGGCACCATTGCAGGTTGTATGGTTACAGACGGCACAATACAGCGAAACGCTAAGGTTCGCCTGGTACGTGATGGCATCGTAGTACACGATGGTGAGATACTAGCTCTGAAACGT
Organism: Pontibacter rugosus; assembly: GCF_042678745.1. Taxonomy (NCBI): domain Bacteria; kingdom Pseudomonadati; phylum Bacteroidota; class Cytophagia; order Cytophagales; family Hymenobacteraceae; genus Pontibacter; species Pontibacter rugosus. Next base: position 15,228 of record NZ_JBHTLD010000042.1, read on the forward strand.
TTTAAAGACGACGTAGCCGAGGTAAGACAAGGCTATGAGTGTGGTATCAGTCTGAAAGGCTATAACGACATCCAAGTTGGAGACGTGGTAGAAGCTTATGTAGAGAAAGAAGTGAAGCGTACGCTGTAAGCTAAGCCTTCCTGATATAAATAAAAGAGAATCCCCGGTTGCACCTGTGTAACCGGGGATTCTCTTTTTAAGAAAGCCTTCTCATCTACCAAACCGCTACAAGCACACAGCAGAGAAGTAAGCTGTTAGCTTTATCGAAAGGCACTTTCACCTCGTAAACCAGCTGCGGAGATTGTACTTAGTTTAGAAGCGTGAGGCCGTTAGTGCATGATTGAAAAACTTCAAAGTGATTCTTAGAATCAAAGCAACAGAGTTGGCAGGTATAAGCTATACCTGCGAAAAAAAGAAAGGCTGCCTTATCCAAGGCAGCCTTTCTTTTATACAGTAAGTGGTATAATTAATTATTAGAGTTTCGGCGCAAACGTCTTTTATCACGCTTGTGCTTTTTCATCATCTTCTCTTCTTTTTTGAGAATTTCTTTCATGCGCTTACTATTGGCAATCTTTCTTTTCGCAAAGCTACTACGCTGGCTACCTTCATACGTATTATAACGCGTATCCAAACCCACACTTCGCTGACCAGCTGCACTCACAGACGATCCACGAGTTTCAGCTTTAGCCGTTCCCCAATACTCATCTTTAGCAGCATCACTACTTAAAGAAGATTGTGCATTGGCTTCTTGTGCTAAAAGTACAATTCCAAGAGAAAACAGCAGCAGAATTAGTTTCTTCATAAAGCATTGTTAATGTTCTTTGTATACAACGCAAAGACGCTCTAAAAGTATACATTTTTACAATAACACATCTTATCAAGAGGAAATTCCTTCTATTTAAATTTGTACGAAACTCCGATACCTAGTGTCTGCTTTAGCTGTATCCGAGGCCCTTTTCCATCAATCTGTCCATCATCATTTCGGTCAACATTCACCTTAACGTCATCGTCATAAATAAGGTGGGCAAACAATGTAGCAGAGATGAGCTTGTTAACTTTAAAGCTTACAAGGTTCTCCCAGTTAACATCTACATTCTGGGGGTTTTGCAGGTAGTTTGTAAACAGATCCAATTTTGACTGCCAGGTGATATTCTCAATTATCTCGTTTTTATAGCGGATGTTGACATAGCCACCAAACTCTTTGCGGAAATGCTCTCCCGTACCCGGTATTATATTTCCTTCCGAATCTTTGTCAGCAGGCTCCACACCAAAAAAACCTCTGTCAGCCAAATACTGACTTTTTACGATTGTATACTTACCAGTTAACGGGGATATAAAAACTGATAGCTTATCATTGGGTTTGTAATCCATACCAATAGACGTAAGGATATAAGCAGGAGAGAAAAAGCTAGACAGCAAGGTATCGCGGGTAACAGAATAAGTTGGCGTTAGCTGCGTTTTAAGATTAAGCTGCCCCGTGTAGTACCAACGCTTAGAGGCCCTGTAGCCATACTTCAGGTTAAGCTCCAGTTTATCGTCGCTTTTTTGCATGCGGTTTCCCTCCAGCTTCACCAGACCGTATGTAAAATCAAGCGAATTGTTCCAGGTGCTCTTGCCTTGTTTGTAATCAGCACGCAAGTTAGTAATGCCAAGTACTGAGAGGGAGTTCTGGCCTCCTGCTGCCCAGTTTGTAAGGCTAACCTGGCTAAAATTAAGGGTGCCCACACCACTAAAATCCCAAGCCTTTACAGTGTCTACAGGAGTCTGTTGAGCAATGGCAGTTGAGGCAAATAAAATAAACAGCGTAAGTAGAAAGGTCTTTGTATTAGAAAGAAACATGCATTTAATAATTTATTAAACAACTTTATCGTGAGGCTCGGCTGCGGCATCAGGTGCCTGGCCTTTTAGCAGGTCACGAATTTCAGCCAGCAGTACTTCTTGCTTATTAGCAGGTGGAGCAGGTTTGGCGGCTTCAGTTTCGCGCGTTTTGTTTATCACACGTACTAATAAGAATATAGCGAAAGCGATAATCAGGAAATTGATGAGTACCTGAAGAAAATTGCCGTAGTTAATGGTAACGGCCTTTGCTACAACCTCACCGTTCTCAACCACAGCCTGTTTGAGCACGAGCTGTAGAGAGCTGAAATCTATACCGCTGATGAGCAGGCCAAGCGGCGGCATAATGATATCATCCACCAAAGATTTAGTGATGGCGCCGAAAGCTGCACCAATCACAACACCCACAGCCAGATCGATGACATTTCCCTTAACAGCAAACTTCTTAAACTCCGAAAAAAAACTCATGAAACGTATAATTTAGGATAACAGAACAAACTTATACATCAGCAGGAGCACGCGTATAACTGCACCTTTACCTCATCAAACCACGTTAGCAGCTACAGCCCCTGCTGTTTCGGGATAGAACTAAATCCCTATATTTGTAACAAAGAAAACGATTTATAACCAGAGTTGACACAACCTATGGCTACGTACAACAATCTTCTGCTAAATCTGCAAAATGGTATACTAATCATTACCATCAACCGGGCAGACAAGCTAAATGCATTAAATATAGATACTGTAACAGAAATAAAAAACGCCATACAGCAGGTGTATGATGATGCTGAGATAAAAGGAGCCATACTTACAGGCGCAGGACCAAAAGCGTTTGTAGCAGGTGCCGACATTACAGAAATAGCTGAGCTAAGTGAGGTAACAGCACGTAGTTTTGCTGAGCGTGGGCAGGAAGTGTTTGCCATGATTGAGCGCAGCAACAAACCAGTAATAGCTGCTGTAAATGGGTTTGCCTTAGGCGGTGGGTGTGAGCTTGCCATGGCATGCCACATGCGTGTTGCCGCCGAAAACGCCCGTTTTGGCCAGCCAGAGGTAAACTTAGGCATAATTCCCGGATACGGCGGCACACAGCGCCTTACTCAGTTAGTTGGAAAAGGCAAGGCCATGGAACTCATGATGACGGCTGATATGATAAATGCACAGGAGGCACTTCAGCTAGGTCTGGTAAACCATGTAGTGCCGCAAGAGCAGCTGCTTGAGAAATGCGGAGAAATCATGGGTAAAATATTAAGCAAAGCTCCACTGGCAATTGGGTTAGTGATTGAGTGTGTGAATGCGGTGTTCAACAAAGATGAAAACGGCTATCAGACAGAAGCAAATGCATTTGCCCGCTGCTGCGCCTCTGAAGACTTTGTAGAAGGCACCAGTGCCTTTGTTGAGAAGCGCAAAGCCAACTTCACAGGAAACTAACAAGCGCCTCCCCGACCCTGAAAAAGAACACATGAGTATAGCCAAGAAATTGGTCGGGCAAACTGCTGCCTATGGTTTAAGCAGTATTGTAGGCAGGGCCCTTAATTACCTGCTTGTTCCGATTTACACCCGCGTATTTCTGCCAGAGGAGTATGGTGTGGTGTCGTATCTGTATGCTTTTGTGGCTTTCTTCAACGTACTTTATACTTACGGCATGGAGACAGCCTTTTTCCGGTTTGCTAACAGACCAGAGGCCGACCCAAAAGCGGTTTATAACCGAGTGCTAAGCGCTATACTTGTCAGCAGTACAGCTTTTACAGCCCTGTTACTGCTTGCGTCAGGCGCTATTGCCCGTTATATGGGTTACCCCGATCAGCAAGAGTATATTGTATGGTTGGCACTGGTATTGGCCATAGATGCTATCGTAGCCATCCCTTTTGCCTGGCTTCGCCACCAGAACAAGGCTATAAAATTCGCCTCTATCAAGCTCTCTAATATCTTGATTACTGTTGGTGCTAACCTGCTCTTCCTGGTCTTTTTCCGTAACATTTATGAAGGCAAATACCTGCAGGAGTTAAGGCCGCTGGTTAGCTACTTATATGATCCTGACTTTGGCGTAGGTTATATCTTCCTGATAAATCTGGTGGCAAATGCCCTACTGCTGCCCATGCTCTGGCGTGAGTTCCGGATCTTCCATTTTAAGCTTGATGTGGAGCAACTCAAACCTATGCTGCAGTATGCTTATCCCCTGCTGTTTATGGGGCTGGCAGGCATGGTGAATGAGGTAATAGACAGGCTCTTGCTGGAGCACTGGCTACCCGAGAGTTTCTATCCTGGAATGAGTAATATGGCCGCAGTAGGCATTTACAGTGCCTGCTATAAGTTAGCTATTTTCATGACGCTAACGATACAAGCTTTCCGCTACGCAGCTGAGCCTTTCTTCTTCTCAAAGGCAGAAGATAAGAACTCGCCTCAAACGTTTGCTCTGGTAATGAAATGGTTTGTGATCTTCTGCGCCTTTATCTTCTTGTTCATATCTGCCAACTTGGAGGATTTCGCCTACTTTATCGGACCAGAATATTGGGATGGCCTTATGGTGGTACCTGTACTGCTATTAGCTAACCTTTTTCTGGGCGTATACTATAACCTATCAGTTTGGTTTAAGCTGACAGATAAAACACACTTTGGCACCTACATCAGTTTTGGAGGGGCGGCAGTGACTATAGTTGCTAACCTGCTACTGATTCCTATACTAGGATACATGGGTTCAGCCATTGCTACCCTTATCTGCTACTTTGGAATGGCCGTGGCCAGCTACCTGCTTGGCAACAAACACTACCCCATCCCCTATCCTGTTAAAACGATCATGGGGTATGTAGCACTGGCGGCTATACTTGTATTTGCTGCCTTAGCAATAGATGTTGAGAACTTCTGGCTCCGCCATGTCTATCATCTGGCGTTATGCGCTGCCTTTGCTGTAGCAGTAGTGCTGAAAGAGCGGCCTCGGTTTCTTAAATTTTAATCCATAAATCAATTATTGATGGACAGTAAAAACTTACAGGTTAAGGTCATTAACCGATCTAAGCATACCTTACCAGCTTATCAAACTGTGCACTCGGCCGGCATGGACCTTCGGGCAAACCTCGAAATGGCGGTTACGTTGAAACCATTACAACGCGCCCTTATTCCAACAGGCTTATTTATTGCTTTGCCAGAAGAACACGAAGCTCAAATTCGCCCAAGAAGTGGCCTAGCCTATAAACATGGTATTTCTATTGTGAACAGCCCTGGCACTATTGACGCAGACTACCGCGGCGAGATAAAGGTGCTGCTTGTAAACCTATCGGACCAGGATTTTGTGGTGGAAGATGGGGAACGCATTGCACAAATGGTTGTAGCCAAGTATGAGCGTATAGCATGGCAGGAAACCCAGGAACTGGAGGACACGGAACGTGGTGCTGGCGGCTATGGCAGTACAGGCACAAAATAGATAGCGCGGTTATTCCCTATGCTATTTATACTCACTGCAGACCATTTGTGAGTATAGTAAATATAGCGTTTATACGATCAATATAGTGAGGCATTCGTATTACGGAAGTAAAACAAGAACAAATAACAAGTATGGCTCCAGTAGAAACTGCGGCTTTCATAAATTAAAACTATAAATCAGCTATGAGGATTATCATACCTATGGCAGGAATGGGCAAGCGTATGCGCCCGCACACACTTACTGTTCCTAAGCCACTTATTCCTATTGCAGGCAAACCAATTGTACAGCGCCTGGTAGAAGACATTGCCAAAGTATGCCACGAACCTATCGAGGAGGTAGCTTTTATTATCGGGCATTTTGGCGAGAAGGTAGAGCAGGACTTAAAAAAAGTGGCTGAGAAAATCGGAGCGAAAGGCACCATCGTTTATCAGGAAGAAGCACTTGGCACTGCCCACGCTATACTTTGCGCCAAAGAATCGCTGGAAGGAAAAGTGGTAGTAGCTTTCGCTGATACGCTCTTCAAAGCAGACTTTAAGCTGGACACCGATGCAGACGGCACTATTTGGGTACAGCGTGTAGAAGACCCACGCCCGTACGGGGTAATCAAGCTAAACGAAAAAGAAGAAATCACTGATTTTGTTGAAAAACCACAGGAATTCATCTCTGATTTGGCTATTATCGGCATCTACTATTTCCGCGACGGCGCTTACCTCCGCGACGAGTTGCAGTACCTGCTTGATAACGACATTAAAGACAAAGGTGAGTACCAATTGACCAATGCCCTGGAGAACATGAAGAACAAGGGCACCAAGTTTATACCTGCCGTTATATCTGAATGGCTCGACTGCGGAAATAAAAACGCAACAGTTTATACTAATCAGCGCTATTTGGAGTATATAAAGGATGAGAAAGACTTGGTAGCCTCATCAGCGAAGTTGGAGAATGCAGTAATTATACCTCCTGTATACATTGGTGAAAATGCGCAGATTACGAATTCAGTAATCGGGCCGCACGTTTCTATCGGTAACAATACAAGTGTCTATAACTCTGTGGTGAGTAACTCTATCATTCAGGAGAATACGGAGCTCAAAAATGGCAACGTTGCAAACTCAATGCTTGGCAACTTTGTTGTGTATGAAGGCCGCCCGTCTGATCTCAGCCTCGGCGACTACAATACACTTGCAGAGTAACACATGACTACTACATTCAGAAACTTTATATTTGCCTCCTGCTGCCTGGCTTTGGTTGCAACAGGCGAAAGCGTGGCACAAGCCTCAAAAAAGAAAGCTAAAACTGCCCGCGAAGCCGTTGTGCCTACACAAAAGGGACCTCAGGTAACTAAGAACGACAGGCAGATAAGCGAAGCGCTGTTTCTGGATGGAATGAAATATTTTATGCTGGAGGACTATCAACAAGCCCTCCAGCTTTTTCAAAAGGCTTATACAGTTACACCTGAAAATGCTGCCCTTAATTACAAGATAGGAGAAACATATTTACAGCTGAAAGAGCCAAAAACTGCTATGCCTTTTGCGCTGGCAGCCGTTAACCTCGAAAAGAAAAACCCATACTACTATCTGTTACTCTCGCAGTTGCACTCTGAGCAGAAGCAGTATGATGCCGCAGCACAGGCTTTTAACAATTTGCTGCAAAATGTCCCTAATTCAGACGAGTACCTCTTTAACCTCGCTGATTTATACCTGGCACAATCGCAGTACGACAATGCGCTGCGCACCTATGATCGCATTGAGAAGCAATTCGGTGATATGGAGCAACTACACGTAAACCGGCAGCAAATTTACCTCCGCCAGAAGAAAGTAGATAAAGCAATTGCCGAAGGCGAGAAGCTACTGAAATCAAACCCAACAGAAATCAACTATTACCTGGCTCAGGCAGAGCTGTACAACGCCACGCAGCGTCCTGATGAGGCCATTGCCACTATCAATAAAGCCCTGCGCCTGGAGCCGAACAACCCTTTTGCACACCTGATGCTGTCTGACTTAAGCCGGCAGAAAGGTGATTTAGAAACGTCGAATAAAGAAGTAAAACTTGCCTTTGCCAGTTCACAGCTAGACATTGACACCAAAGTACGCATACTTGTAGATTTTATCAGGCAGCTACCCAACCCGCAGTTAGAGCCCATTGCGCTGGAACTGGTAGATTTAACTACCCAGACACACCCTTCCGAAGCCAAAGCTTACGCTGTGGCCGCTGACTTGCAAACAATAGTGGGTAAAAAAGAAACTGCCCGCAACAACTATATCAAAGCGGTACATCTAGATAATTCCCATTTTAAGATATGGCAGCAAATTGTACTGCTGGATGCAGAACTAGAGCAACCTGATTCGCTTGTGAAGCATGCAGAGCAGGCACTGGAGCTGTTTCCGAACCAAGCTGTTTTTTGGTTTTACAGCGGCACAGGCCATTTAATTACAAAGAACTTTACCAAAGCTGTAAAATCTTTGGAGCATGGCAAGCGCCTTTCAAACGGTGAGCCGGAACTGGTGATGCAGTTTAACATGCAACTAGGCGATGGCTACAACTCCCTTAAAGAGTTTAAAAAATCAGACGCTGCTTACGAAGAAGTATTAACTGTGGATGCTAATAATGAGCACGTCCTGAACAACTACAGCTATTTCCTGTCGTTGCGCAACGAGAACCTGGAGCGCGCCAGGCAAATGTCTGAGCGCTTGGTAAAGAAACACCCCAACAACCCGACTTATCTGGACACGCATGCATGGGTGCTGTATCGTATGGGGAATTACACAGAAGCACGTAAATACCTGGAGCAAGCCGTTGCTATATCTGATGATGCCACTGTAGTAGAGCACTATGGTGATGTTCTGTTTAAATTAGGAAAACAGGAAGAGGCAGTAAGCCAGTGGCAGAAAGCTAAACTAAAGGGTGAAACCTCAGCCTTTATAGACAAGAAAATAAAAGACAAGAAACTTTATGAGTAAACATATCTTGCTTTGCCTGCTGGCAGCTATACTGCTGGCAGGTTGTAAGAAAGAAACTGTACCTACTACAGCCTCTGCCACCACTGAAACAATTGGTAAAGTTAATGTGAGCAACCTGGATTATACCTACTTGAGCGGCAAAGGCCAGGTTTCTATCAAAGACAAGAAAAACGATCTATCATCCGGCGTTAGCATCCGGATGAAAAAAGACAGTATTATTTGGATGTCTGTGCTGCCAGGACTTGGAATTGAAGCGGCTAGAATGATGATGACCCAAGATTCCGTCTACTTCATGAATCGCCTTCAAAAAGAATATGTGGCTACTGATTATACTTTCCTGCGTAACAAATTTCAGGTAGATATTGATTTTGAGGCAGTGCAGGCTATTATACTAGGTAATTATCAGGCCCAGGGTGCTGAAAAAGTAATGAGCGCCGAAGGTTTGCAACATGTACAGCAGCAGCGCGAGAACCTGATTTTTGACTATTTTATAGGTAACCTCAACAGCAAGGTGCAACAACTGAATGTGCAGGATAAAAACACAGGCAATACCATATCTGTAAAGTATAAGAACTTCCAGAATGTAGGGCAGGTGTCGTTTGCACATGGCCTGGAGGCACAGGTTCTGCAAAAAGGCGAAGTGTCAGGTTTTACTTTAGACCAGAGCCGTATAACAGTAGCTGATGCACCTTTGTCATTCCCCTTTAGTGTGCCAAGCGGGTATAAGCGCGTCTCAACTAATTAAATATCTGAGCCTGTTGGTTCTTCCGTTATAGTTTTGCCATATTTGTACACTTAGAGAAGAAGAACTAAACGTTTTGATGAAGGCCCTTTACAGACTTGCCTTTTTCTTGCTTCTGCTGTGTCTGCCACTTCTTACTGTGGCTCAAAAGACGAAATCGAAAGCGCAGCTCGAGAAGGAGAAAAAGGAAAACCTCACCCGTATTAAAGAAGCAAACCGCATTCTGCAACAGACCAAGAAGCAGAAGGAAGCTTCTATTGGCCAGCTAAACGCAATCCAGGAAAAGATTACGGTTCAGAAAGGCGTTATCAGCAACATATCTAAGGAAATCAACTACATCGAGTCTGATGTAAAAGAAACAGAAGGTATAGTAGGTGCCCTGCAGAATGACCTGAACAAGCTAAAGGCAGAGTATGCCACTATGGTTTACGCTGCCGCAAAAACAGCGAATAGCTATAACAAGCTTATGTTCCTGTTTGCTGCGGACAACTTTAATCAGTTTGTGATGCGCCTGCGCTATCTGCAGCAATATTCAGAAGCAAGGAAAAAGCAAGTGGAGCAAATAAGCAAAGTGCAGGCAGTACTGAGCGGCCAGCTAGCCATACTTGACTCAAAAAAGAGGCAACAGAAGAACCTGCTAAACAAGCAGGTGGCAGAAAGCAAAAGCCTCCAAAACCTGAAGGTGCAGCAAGACAGTGTTATCACACGCCTAAGTAAGCAGGAAACAAACCTGAAGCAGGAAGTAGCGGAGCGCCAGCAGGCAGTAAAGAAACTCGATAACCTGATTGCAGACATTGTGCGCGAGGAAATTGCCCGTGCAGCACGCGCTGCCCGTGAAGCAGGTAAAGCAACAAGCGGCAGCACCAATAAGGTAACACTTACGCCAGAAATGGCGCTTACCTCCTCTTCCTTTGCCGGTAACAAAGGCAGACTAGCCTGGCCAGTAGAACGAGGCTTTATTTCTCAGCAGTTTGGCCGGCACAACCACCCTGTACTAAAAGGGGTTGTAGTCGAAAACCGTGGCGTGGATATACAAACAGCGCAAGGTGCACCAGCCAGGGCTATATTTGAAGGAAAAGTGCTTACTGTTGCCACTGTGCCTGGTATGAACAACATCGTGATGATACAGCATGGCGAATACTTTACAGTATATGCAAAGCTAAAAACAGTGAGTGTTAAGCCTGGGCAAACAGTTAAGCTCAAAGAGACTATCGGTACGGTATATACCGACTCCGATGGCACCACGGAGCTGCAGTTCCAAATCTGGAAAAACAGCTCTAACATGAATCCATCAGACTGGATCGTTAATAAATAGCATTAATACAGAGATGTTCTATACTTGTGCTTAAAAGTACAAGTATAGAACATGATAAAACAAAAAAGCCACTGCAGTGCAGTGGCTTTTTTGTTTCGAGCTATTCCTCCCCCAAGGAATAGCTCTGGCAATAAACTAAAGGCTGTTTGTGTTTGTGTTTAATCACAACAGCAGGATTGAAATAAAAAAACACCCCACAGTGCAGGGTGCCTTTCCAAGCTATGAAAACAAACTGAATATTTATATCTATAAGCAGACATTGCGCCTGCTGAGATTTCATGATTCTAAAT
>NZ_JBHTLD010000043.1:0-25444 GCF_042678745.1 Pontibacter rugosus
AATTTTATACTTAACAATCCAGAAGAAGATCAAATTCATTCAAAGTAAAGTTTTATAAAAAAGCGATAAAACGGCGCGGCAGCTAAGTTTATAAAAAGTATAGTATGGCTTTAGAAAAGCATACGTATAACAGCCATCACTCTTGTAGTTAATTCTCTTCGCCCAAAACTTTTTCTACCCAGCCTTTGCCCCATTCTTCTACTTCTGTTTCACTCCAAAGCTCCGGGTAAAAAATACGTTTCTGGAAACGCGGCGGCAAATATTTTTGCCAGTTGGTACCGCCTGTCGCTGCAATCACTTCCGGGTCTCTTTGCAGGTAACGCACAGCCGATTTATAATGCATGAGCGGCCAGTTAACGTTTACATTGCTATCTAAGTCTCGCAAGGCATCTTTCAGCTTCTGGTTTTGCTGCTCGTGCTGGGGCAGGCTTTTGTACACGTGCCACACATTCTTATCTGCATATTGCTTTGCAAACTGAATAAGCTGCTCTGTATACTTCTGCTCAAACTGCAGCAGTGTAAGTGTCTTAGCACCAGAGGCTACTTCTGTTGCACCTTCTTTCCAGTAAATACAGCCAATCATTTCCTCATGCGTGCTCTCCAAACCTAACGCTGCACGCTTTGCCTTGTCCACCAGGTTTCGCAAGTCTGTCGAAGCAATTTCAATCATTCGATACTGCACCGACTGAAAACCACTGGCTGGCATCAACGCCATCCTGAACTGCAGGAACTGTTTAGGGTCCATGCCATCCACCATCACATCAAACGAGTTGATCAGGTTATCGAAATAGCGGTTGATACGCTTCAAGCGGCGCAGGAGCCAATCAACTGTAATATCCTTGTCTTCACCTATTTGTTTAAACTCTTCCAGACACAGCTTAAAGTATAATTCTGTAATCTGATGATACATGATGAATATCTTCTCATCCGGAATAGTAGTGCGCGGTGTCTGAAGGCTTAGCAGGGAATCAAGATGAATGTAATCCCAATAGGTAATAAAGCTTGTGTGGTAGAGTCCTTCCAGATAAGCAGCCAAATCCTGACCAAGGGGTACATATTTTTCCTCCAACCGCTTTAGTTGCTCCAATACCTCTGGTTTGAAAGTATGATCCATGCTAAATGACTTTAAAAGGGTTTCATCCGCAAAATTAGCAAAACATTTAAAGGCACAGTGCTTCGTTACTTATAAAGCTGTTATTATTGCTTGCGATGCATGGAGCCGAGAATCACTATTATTGCAGAAAAGCATGTCCAACATTTATTCTTTAATAGGAACTGTTGCCGGGTTTGTAGATAGAAAGTATAGGTTTGTAGAAATAAACCTAATTTAACCACGGAATAGCGCAAAACTGCTACTTAATTCCTAAATTTGATTTTTACGATATAAGAGAGTATGGCTGAAAAAAGCAGCGTTTTTGATATGATAGGACCGGTTATGATCGGGCCTTCCAGTTCACATACGGCGGGAGTGGTGCGTATTGCCAGGGCTGCCATCAGAATTTTAGGAGCATTACCGGAAGAGGCGGTTGTTACCTTTTACAATTCATTTGCCCGCACCTACGAAGGCCACGGCAGCGACAGAGCGATTGTGGCAGGCCTGCTGGATTTTAAAACCGATGACAAGCGCATAAAAGACGCCTTTGAACATGCCAAAGAAAAAGGCTTGAAGTATACTTTTAAATCAGTGGGCAACGCATCAACCATGCACCCAAATACTATCAAACTTAACCTGAAAGCTGGTGATAATGAGGTTGAGGTGGTGGGCCAGAGCCGTGGAGGTGGTGTTATCAGTATTGTGGATGTAGATGGTTTTACAGCAAGTTTTTCAGCCACGCTCCATACGCTTATCATCGATGCCCAGGACACAAAAGGAAGTATTGCCTTTATAGCCTCTGTGCTGGCACATGATGATTGTAACATCGCCACCATGAGTGTGTCGCGGAAAGGCAAAAATGCCCGTGCCCGCCAATTTATTGAAATGGATTCAGGCATCAAGCCGATCACGCTGGAATACCTCAAGCAACTGACTTGGGTTAACAAGGTGATCTACATTCCAAATATTGATCTATAACGACAAGGTTACTATGAAAAAACTACCCAAACACCTGCTTCTGGCCATTGGCTTGTCGTTGGCTGGCGCACCCGCTGCGTGGGCACAACAGGCGCCCGGAGGCGATAATGTATGGACGCTGCAGGAGGCCGTTGAGTATGCCAAAACAAATAACCTACAGGTAAAGCAGCGTAGAATTAACCGGAACCTGACTGAAGTGGAGCTGAACCAGTCTAAACTGAACCGACTCCCGATCCTGAATGCGAACGGTAACTATACCTACAATACAGGTTCTTTTCAGGACCCTTCAACCTTCGCTCTGCAAACCCAGGATGCCTGGACAGGTAATTTTTCTGCCAATGCCTCTGTACCGCTTTTTCAAGGTTTTCAGCAGCTGAATCAAATTAAGCAAAACCAGCTGGAGCTACAGGCAAGTGAGCTAGATGTGCTATCCACACAAAATGATATTACGCTTAATATTATCACGTCGTATTTGAATATTTTATTTGCAGACGAGCTGATAAAGAATTCAGAGCTACAACGGACAGCAACACAAAGACAGTTAGACAGAACAAGAATATTGTTTAATGCCGGCAGCCTGGCAGAAAACTCTGTGTTAGATCTGGAATCTCAGTTAGCCACTGATGAGCTGAATGTTATAAATGCACAGAACCAACGTGATGTTTCTCGCCTCACACTGATGCAGCTCTTAAACATTCCTAGTTCTGAGGAATTCAGCATCGCTATCCCTGAGCTTCCGGAACCTGACCAAAACCCTCTGGTAAGTAGCGGGCAGCAAGTTTTTGAAGTAGCTGTTCAAACCTTACCTGCCATAAAAGCTGTAGACCTGAGGGTACAGAGCGCAGATAAGGCACTGGATGTGGCGCGTGGTGCTTATTATCCAAGATTAAGCCTTGGGGCTGGCATCAATACCAGATACTCCAGCACGACAGAGTTTTTGTTAAGGCGTGAAGATGTGTACCTGGAACAAACTTTTTATACTGGAAGTGATGGTACAGGTCCTCAGAAATTCTATATTACACAAGGAGTTCCGGTGTATGGCGAATATTCATTTCTCGATCAGGCAAAAGACAACGTAGGTAAAAGCGTAGGGCTATCATTATCTTTGCCGATATTTAATGGTTTCCAGGTAAGGAACAACGTGCAGCGCGCTAAAATCTCCAAAGAAAACGCTGAGATAAACGCTGACATAGCCCGTAACAATTTAAGGCAGACCATTGAGCAATCCTACGTGGATGCAGTTGCAGCCCGCCGCAAATTTTCAGCCTCTACAGAGCAGGTGAGAGCGGCAGAAAAGAACCTTCAAAACGCTGAACTGCGTCTGAACGCTGGCGTCATCAACTCGGTTGAATACATCATCGTATCCAACACATACCGCCGGGCATTGTCAGACCTCCTTCAGGCAAAGTATGATTACTTCTTTAAATTAAAAGTGCTCGATTTCTACCAGGGCAAAGACATATCTTTCTAATAAAACTATGGCAAAGAAAAAATCAAAGCTGATTCCTATCCTGATCGGGGTACTGTTACTACTTATCGTATTTGTAGTTGTTGCTAAAAAAGCTGGTTGGATAGGGTCTGAGGAAGGAACAGAAGTTGTATTGGCAGAAGCCAAGCAAGCTGACATTGTAGAAAAGGTAAGCGCCTCTGGCAAAGTACAGCCAGAAACTGAAGTTAAAATTAGCCCCGACGTATCTGGTGAAATTATCGAGCTAAACGTGGAAGAAGGTGACTCTGTCGTACAGGGGCAGCTACTACTACGCATTCGCCCTGATAACTACCAATCGATGGTAGATGCACAACAGGCCTCTGTGAACACCATGCGCGCGAACCAGGCACAGGCACGAGCCAGACTCACACAGGCACAAGCGAATTTTGCACAGTCAGAGCAGAACTACAAGCGCAACCAGGCCTTGTTTGAGCAAAAAGTTATTTCTCAGGCGGAGTGGCAGCAAATACAGGCAGACTATTTAGCTTCTAAATCAGAAGTTGAATCTGCACGCCAAAGTGTTAGAGCTTCTGAATTTAACATTCAGAACGCCCAGGCTTCTTTGAAAGATGCTCGCGAGAACCTGAACAAAACCACGATATATGCACCTGTAAGTGGCATCGTATCTAAGTTGAATGTAGAGCAGGGCGAGCGCGTGGTAGGAACGTCACAGATGGCTGGTACAGAGATTATGCGTATCGCCAACCTTAACAGAATGGAGGTACGCGTAAATGTTAATGAGAACGATATCATACGTGTAGCACTTGGCGATTCTGTTATTGTGGAAGTTGATTCGTATGCCAGCCGTGATGAGAAATTTAAAGGAATAGTTACCTCTATTGCTAATACAGCAAAAGATGCTACTACATTAGAGGCTGTAACAGAATTTGAAGTTCGTATCCGCCTGATCAATGATTCGTATAGCCACCTACGCGAATCAAGCAGCCGTCCTTTCCGCCCAGGTATGACTGCTTCTGTAGATATTATCACCGAAAGGAAACCTAATGTTTTATCTGTACCTTTGTCAGCCGTAACAACGCGTTCTAATGACATAGCCGGCAAAGAAGAGGCTAATGAAGAAGAAGCAGGGCAGCAGCAGGGAAATCAGCAAAACCAGGAGCAGCGTAAAGCTTCCTCGGCTCTGGTTGAAGAAGTTGTTTTTGCCTATGATGCGGGTACAAACACGGTGAAAGCCGTCAAAGTTAAAACTGGCATCAGTGATTTTGACAACATCGAGATCGTTAGTGGTTTAAGCAAAGGACAGAAAATAGTGGCAGGCCCATTCAGAGCAGTTTCTAAAACACTGAAAGACGGTGCCAAGGTAGCTGTGAAAGATGAAAAATCTTTAAACAAGCAGGCTATTGCCGCAGATACTAAAGAAGAATAAAACATATTGGAAAAAGTAGCCATACTGGGAGGCGGCAGCTGGGCAACAGCCTTGGTTAAGATCCTTTCAGAAAACAAAGCACAAGTAAATTGGTGGATGCGCAACAGTCAGGATGTGCAACACCTAAAGGAGTACAAACACAACCCACGCTACCTCAGCCAGGTTTCGTTTGACTTACATTATGTAAAGCCATCTACAGACATCCGCGCTGTAGTGGCCTCTTCAGACTGGGTAATATTAGCAGTGCCAGCCGCATTCGTGCAGCTGGCACTTGCCGATTTACCCCCAGAGGCACTGCAGGGCAAAATGGTGATATCCGCTATCAAAGGCATGATTCCAAATGAGAACGTGCTGATTACGGACTATGTAGAACATAAGTACAACGTACCGAACTCGCATCAACTGGTTATAGCCGGCCCTTGCCATGCTGAAGAAGTGGCTCTGGAAAAACAGTCATACCTGACCATAGGATCTCATGACATGGCCTCTGCTGAGCGCTTTTGTGAGATGCTGCGGAACCGCTATGTAAAAGCAAACCCGCTGGACGACCTCGATGGCATAGAGTATTGTGCAGTGATGAAAAACATTATCGCACTGGCCTGTGGTATAGCCCGTGGACTGAATTACGGAGATAACTTTCAGGCAGTACTGGTGTCGAATGCTATGTTTGAGATAGAGCGTTTCTTAGATGCTATCATGCCTATACATCGCGACCTTAGCGGCTCTGCCTACCTTGGCGACTTACTCGTCACGGCTTATTCGCAATTCAGCCGCAACCGTACGTTTGGCAATATGATAGGACGTGGGTATACAGTAAAATCTGCTCAGGTAGAAATGAACATGGTAGCGGAAGGTTACTACGCCGTGCAAAGCATTTATGAGCTAAACAAAAAGCTACAGGTAAATATGCCCATTACCAATGCTGTTTTCCATGTGCTGTATGAGCGTATTTCACCGACTATGGAATTTGAAATATTGAAAGATAAATTCAAATAGAACTTACTGAAACGTGCCATAGTTTAACAACACTAGCTATGGCACGTTTGATTTACGCAGGAAATTATCACCCAGAGCACGGTAAAAACTCATCACCGTAACAGCTATTGTCAACAAGACACCATAAAACACAAAAAGTATGCAATAGTCAGCATGCGACATGAAATTTAAATTTTTCCATTCAAGCAGCTGAATAAGAAGGGCAGAAGTGAACACACTGTTAAGTGCAAGTATAAAGGCCCTGTTAAAAGTATGGGAAGGGAGTCTATCGATTAGCGTCTGACTTTTGAGGTGCCAGTGCAGCGGCAGCACCTTGTTTTGACGTAAAGCCTGACGTGTGCACTTTGTAACAACCCAGGTAAGTATAAAACCTGAAACAACGCTAAAGGTCATCAGGTCAGTGGAGATACTTTGCTGCCCCCACAAAGGTACCGGGTTTTGCTGCTCCCAAAACAGTTGCATAGATATAAAGCATAAGATTCCAGTGGCAAGTATAAGTTTGCACGCCAGGCGTATCAAGAATCTATAGTTTAAGCTAATTTTCATGTGTCAACATTGTTTATACCTACATATACTTGTAAATGATAAAACCGATGGCATACCGGCTGTAAATTTTCACCCCTCTATTCTAGATACTTACGCAGGAAAGCCATCCGCATTACATAATTCTAATATGCTAATACAAGCCTTTCTAACTATAAACTTCATCTTATGAAACAGCACTTTCAGCAGATCGATGTTGTGAAAGGTGTAGCTATACTTATGGTCTTGCTACTTCATTCGCTCACTCGCCAAGATCTGCTGAAAAGTTATGCAGTTTATCATATCTGGCAGGCTGTACCACTTTTTATGGTTATAATGGGGTTAAACCTGGGCCTGTCTGTGCAACGCAAAGATCAAAACCTCCAAGACCTTTACAGCCGTAGCTATTTCAGCAAGAAAGCGATACGAATTATTGCTCCTTTTTTAATCGTTTTTGCTGTTTCCATTCCTGTTGGGCTGGTATGGCAATGGCTGCAAGGGGAGAAGGTGCTTCATTTTGACTTTTATAATTTGATTGGTGTACTGCCTGTAACCGGAAAAGGAAATTACTTTATTACCCTCCTGCTACAGTCTATCCTGCTCTTGCCCATCATTGGTTACGCCTTCAGCCGCAAGCCTGTAATTACAAGTATACTTCTGATTCTACTGGAAGTGGCTTTTCAATTATGGTCGAGTAATTTAACGTTTTTTGATACTAACGACTACTTATATAGTGCAGCTTTTGTAAGATATTTTTCAGCGATTGTGTATGGCCTGTGGCTAGCTAAGTATGTGTTGAAGTATAAGCAAACAAAGCTTGGGCTTGTGCTTTCTATAAGTGCCTGTGTGGCAGGGGTAATCTTCTGGCTGGTGTTGTACACTGGATTTAAGCCATCCTTCATTCGTCCTGAGTGGTCTGTTCAGCAGCTGTTTACCTTTGGCTATGCTGCCTTCTGGTTGTGGGTTGCAATACGCCTGTTGCCGTCGTCATCTACTGCACTACCACTCCAATTTCTAGCTACTCTAGGCAAAGCTTCATACCATATATTTTTAATTCAAGTACTGTTTTTTGGATTAGCCGACGAGGCTTCACCCCTTTGGTTGAATTTAAGTGTCTGCCTCTTGTTTGGATTTATCTTCTTTAAGTATGAAGATAAAATCATAAAGCTTTTATCTTTAAAATCAGAGAGTAGGAGGTAAGTTCAACACTTAAGAGCATTTACCATGATAAAAGTAGTTTGTGCCATACTTGAGCAATTTGACCGTGTGCTGGTTACGCAACGAAGCGAGCGAATGCAGGAACCTCTTCTATGGGAGTTTCCGGGAGGAAAACTTGAGCCAGGCGAAGAGGAGGAGGAGTGCCTGGCACGGGAAATCTGGGAAGAGCTCAGTTTAAGAATTCAGCCTATACTTCGTCTACAGCCAGTTATCTATGCATTCCCAGATAAGGATATCGAATTGATACCTTATATCTGCACGTATCAAAGCGGCGTCATACAGTTATCAGAACACAAGGCTTACCAATGGGCGCACCCACAGGACTTGCTGTCATATTCTTGGTGCCCTCCGGACATACCCGTTGCAAAAGACTATTTACGTACGAAAGGAGCGGCTTCTTAGCTGACCTTTAGAAGCCGGTTTTTTCGCCGTACCTTTGCTACATGCAACTTCCAGTTTCTTTTTCCGAACGCATGCAGCGCCTATTGGGCGATGAGTACAACGCTTTTGTGGCAGCACTGGAGCAAACACCTCCTGTTAGCATCAGAGTAAATAAAGCAAAGGCTCCTATCTCTCCAGGATTAAAACCCGTTCCTTGGGCTTCTTCGGGATATTACCTACCCGAACGTCCTTCTTTTACCCTTGACCCGCTGCTGCATGCCGGGGCGTATTATGTACAGGAGGCAAGCTCTATGTTTTTGGAGCAGGCTCTAAAGCAAAGTATAGATCTGGATGAAAGCCTGCATGTATTGGATTTATGTGGTGCCCCAGGCGGCAAATCAACGCACCTTGCCAGTCTGATATCAAAAGACAGTTTACTGGTGGCAAACGAAGTTATCCGGAGCCGTGCTTCCATACTTGCTGAAAATGTTACCAAATGGGGAAGTGGCAATGTGCTTGTCACCAGCAATGACCCCAGGGAGTTTAGCCGCCTGCCAGATTTCTTTGATGTAATGGTAATTGATGCTCCCTGCAGCGGTGAAGGTATGTTTCGGAAAGATCATGCAGCAGTAGGAGAGTGGTCGGAGGAGAACGTAAACTTGTGCGCCCAGCGCCAACAGCGCATTTTGATGGACGTATGGGACGCGCTAAAACCGGGCGGGTTGCTTATATACAGCACCTGCACCTGGAATGAAAAGGAGAACGAAGAAAACATTGCCTGGCTAGCAGCGCAGGAAGGGGTTGAAAGTATAAAACTGGAAGTACAGCCGGAGTGGGGCATTATACCAACACAGCTAAATGGTCTGGAAGGCTATCGATTTTATCCGCACCGTGTACAAGGGGAAGGCTTTTTTATGGCTGTTGTACGCAAACCTGGTGAGCCAGCTGCCATTCAACATGGAAAAAGCAAAAAGAGGAAGTATAAACTTACCTTAGCTGGAAAAAAAGAAAAAGCCTTAGTTGCAAATTGGCTACAGGAGCATGCGCAATATACTTGGGTGCAATACGGAGAAGTCATATCTGCCATACCTGAAGTACTTTTTGAGGCGGCAGATGAAATTTACCAGAACCTTTACGTGCTGTATGCTGGCACAGAGGTAGCTGAAGTAAACGGTAAAAAGCTAAAGCCTTTGCAAGGGTTGGCCCTATCACAAGATCTAAACAAAGCTGCTTTCGACATAGCAGAACTGGAATTGGAACAGGCACTTCGCTACTTACGCAAAGAGGACATTAGAGTAGGCACAAACGGCAGCAGCTGGCTGTTGCTGCAATATAAGGGAGCGCCCTTAGGTTGGGCAAAACAAATAGGCAACCGCCTGAATAACTATTACCCTAAAGAGTGGCGAATTAGAATGGAGCTACCGCAGGAGATTCAGGACACAAACATCTTATTTTAATCATAATCCTATAAAAAAAGGCCTGAGCTAACAAGTATAGCTCAGGCCTTTGCTTTACTAAAATTCGTTTAATCTACAAAAAGCACCAACCCTTTCAGGTACTCACCTTCCGGATGGAAGATAGAGATCGGGTGATCAGCAGGCTGTGACAGGTGGTGCATGATCTTGATATTTCGGCCAGCTTCGATAGCAGCGGCCATCACAGTATTGTTGAACAGGTATTTATCTACTACCTGCGAGCATGAAAAAGTAAACAGGATACCACCCGGCTTTATCTTTTTCATCGCCT
Source organism: Pontibacter rugosus (assembly GCF_042678745.1). Taxonomy (NCBI): domain Bacteria; kingdom Pseudomonadati; phylum Bacteroidota; class Cytophagia; order Cytophagales; family Hymenobacteraceae; genus Pontibacter; species Pontibacter rugosus. The sequence goes on from NZ_JBHTLD010000043.1 coordinate 9,811, forward strand.
CTGCATTGAGGCGCTTATAGCCCATTAGCGCGTTGTGACGAACATTTTTACTTTTTGCGAAGGCCGGAGGGTCAAGTATAATTACATCATACTTGTCTTCTTTTCCTTTCAGAAACTCAAACGTATCTACGGCAAAAGCCTCATGCTTCTCCGGAGCCTGGCTCATTTCACCATTCTTAATAGTCAGCTCAATCGCTTTTTTAGACACATCTACAGAATGCACTTCTTTTGCCCCGGCGTTAAGTGAATATACTGAAAACCCACCGGTGTAGCAGAAAGTGTTCAGCACAGATTTATCTTTAACATAGCGGGCCAGCAAATCACGGTTTTCGCGCTGATCTATGAAGAAACCTGTCTTCTGACCGCTCTCCCAATCCACAAAAAACTGATTGCCATACTCAGTCACCACTACACCGCCTTCTGATTTACCAAACAGATAACCGTTCTCCGCCTGCACCGGCGACTTAGGCGGCAGCGACTCTGCACTCTTATCGTATACAGCACGCAACCTGTCGCCATAGATTTCCTGCAGTGCTTTGGCTACATGTTCACGTATGCCATACATGCCAACCGAGTGTGTTTGCACAACAGCCGTGTCTTTGTAAAAATCAACGATCAACCCAGGTACACCGTCACCCTCGGCATACACTAGTCTGTACACATCTGTTTCAGGATTGTCGGTGAGGCCAAGGCGTTGGCGGTAGTCATAAGCTTTCTGCACCTTCTGCTTCCAAAAAGCATAATCAGGCTCCACTTGCTCAAAAGAAAAAATGCGTACAGCTATAGAGCCTGGAGCGTAATGCCCCATTGCCAGAAACTCACGCTTGCTTGAGTATACTTCCACCACATCTCCTTCAGCAGGTTCTCCATCTGCTTTACGTATGGCACCCGAAAAAACCCAAGGGTGTTGCCGCTGCAAGGAGTGTTCTTTACCAGGGGCCAGGTATAATTTTATATAAGACATTATTTTAACTCGCTATTTAAAGATTATGTGTTCGTCCTGCTGAGTAGAGCAGGCTACAAAGGTAAGAATTTACTTTTTGATGAATTCAAGCACATGAAAACATGAACTGACTCAGCATATAGTTATATACATAAGCACAACTATTGAAGAATTTATAATTGGGCATTAACAGCTAGTATTTCCAACTGAACCAGCTTTTCATAAAGCTTTTGCACAGGTAAACCCACCACATTAAAATAAGACCCTTCGATACGCTCTATACCTATCATCCCTATCCATTCCTGAATACCGTAAGCTCCGGCTTTGTCAAAGGGTTTGTAGTTAGAGATATAATAATCGATTTCTGCTTCACTCAGTTGCTTGAAGTATACTTTGGTGGTATCGTGAAAAACTGTTTTACGTTCTGTAGAAGCTATACATACACCTGTGATCACATCATGGTCAGTACCTGATAATGCAAGCAGCATTTCCTTCGCCTCCGCATGGTCTGCTGGCTTGTTCAGCACACGGTCGCCTAAACAAACAATAGTATCTGCTGTAATTAAAACTTCATCATGCAAATCAGCTATATAAGCATCGGCCTTATGCGATGCCAGGTACTCAGCCACCTGCTGCCGTTGCAAATGAGCTGGAAAAGCTTCGTCTACTTCTTTTACCATCGCTTTATACGTTAGCCCAAGGCTCGCTAGCAACTCTTTGCGGCGTGGGGAATTAGACGCAAGCAGCAGTGGCCGTCGTAAATTCATCTTCTTTAATTGAGCTAAATAAAAATCCACAGATCACTTTAGGATAAAAGAAAGTTGATTTCTGAGGCATCACAGCACCGCTGTTGCATACCCGTTTCACCTGCTCCATTGATACCTCGTTGGTTATCAAGGCAGCATAGGCTTCTCTTTTATCTACTTTTCGGATACAGGCTGTAAAATTTCGCTCATAACTAAGCGCTGCGTACCCGCGTTGCTCCTGCCTTAGTACACCTAATACCTTTTCAAAAACAAAGTAGTGTAGCACGGTCAGGTCAAGTTCTTTCACCTCAGCTGGAAAATTCCAGCTGATGGTTTTGTGCAATTCTGGCTTTAGGCGCAGTTTGTATGCCTCTCCGTTCAAGTACAAACCAAAGGCCCATAACTTACCTACAATTACCTCATTCAGCTCATAAGGATCTTCTTTGGGCGTAACAACAAAATATTCGCTCAGGCGCTCCAGAAAATCCTCATCTGAGATTGGCAGCGATTTAAGCAGACGGTGGGTAGGCAGAATACGCAGGTCGTCATGCTCAGAATTAGTCAAGTACATCAGGTGGTAGTTGTAAGCTTCGTAACCTGTATGGTCAGGATTCTCGGCCATCATTTTGCGGCGATAGGCGAGAGATCCTTCATAACGGTGATGCCCGTCTGCCAACAGTACCTGCTTGTCGGCCAGCGTATCTAAAAATAATTTGATTACCTCATGATCATGGATGACAGCCAATACATCCCGCACCCCCTGGTAGTCCTCGGTCTCGTAGATTGGCGTCCGGATACTTTCATCCATGTAGGGCTCCAGTATAAAGGATGTATCAGTGTAGAGGCCGTGGGTAGGGCTGCTATTTAACGCTGTATGCTCCAGTAGCTCTATTCGGTCGTTTACAGCACTTGGAATAGTGTTTTCATGGCGAAGTAGTATGTTTTCATGCCAGTCATATGCTTTAATGTTACAGATAAAGCCTTTACGTACATAGTCTTTATCGCTGTTGGGCAAACGAAAATATTGATAGTACACATAAATACCCGGCAACTGGTCCTGCAATAGTAGCCCCTGCTCTTTCCACTCCTGCAGCATGTTCGCTGCGTTAATCGCTGGTTGCTGGCCACGCGGCACCGACAGGTGAATGCTGCTATAGGGATGATGGTACAATACCTCCCGCTGCTTATCAGAAACTACATCAAACAGGGGGGAGGTTAGTTCTTCTATATTTAGTTTGTCGTTATAACGCCAGGCGCGCAAGGGTAATATTTCTGCCATTCTTGTTGGTTCAAAGTATAAATCAGCCAAAGCTACATCAGCTTTGGTATCAGAGCATGTTTAAAATATATGTCTAAGAAGCGTTTAGTAAACATGCCCTTATGGGGCTAGGCGCTTGATCTGCCAGTTCGCTCCATCACGTTCATACACGATTCGGTCGTGCAGGCGGTTTGGCCGTCCTTGCCAAAATTCCACCAGCTCAGGCTGTAACTGATAGCCGCCCCAGTATTCAGGCCTGGGAATTTCATCTGAGCCGGCAAATTTTTCCTCGAACGCTTTATCCCGCTGCTCCAGCACCTCGCGCGCCTCTATTACCTGACTCTGCGGAGATGCCCAGGCACCGATACGGCTCCCGCGTGGCCGGCTTCGGAAATAGGCGTCTGAGGCTTCCTGCGACACCTTTACCACTTTTCCTTCCACCCGCACCTGGCGCTCTAACGCAGGCCAGAAAAAGGTAATCGCTGCATAAGGGTTATCCTCCAGCTCCTGCCCCTTACGGCTCGAGTAATTCGTGAAAAAAGTATAGCCTTCTTCGTCAATATCTTTTAGCAGTACCACACGTGCTGATGGCTTACCTGCTGCATTTACGGTGGATAGTATAAGTGCCGTTGGCTCCTGTGCCTCTGACTTGATAGCTTCATCCAGCCAGCTCTTAAATTGCTCTATCGGAGTAGCAGCAACAGAATCTTCTGTAAGAGCCTGTTTAGAATAGTTGATTCGGATATCCGCAATATTTTGTGATAGCGCCATAGCAATGTCATTTTGTCAAAATTATAAAAATATCCGCTCCTCTTAAACATTTCTTCCCATACTCGCACACAACAATAAAACTGAGAAGAGGTTATTTCAGTATGGCAACTTTCATACGCGATGCTGTTGCCTACTATATTGTTTGCTTTGCGTAAGAAGTATAAAACAGCTAAATTAATGGCAGGACAACCATCTGCCCATGTTTTACGAGTGAAGTGATGATAGATAGATGGAAGATAAAAAGCTGAAAAAGCCGCAAAGCGGTAGCATACTCATATCAGAGCCCTTTATGGGCGACCCTAACTTTGAGCGCAGCGTGGTGCTGCTTTGCAGCCACGAAGAAGAAGGCTCTTTCGGACTTGTACTGAACCGCGCCTCCAACCTGATGCTATCAGATGTGCTGGATGTATTCAGCGATGAATTCGATATGCTCCTTGGTATAGGAGGTCCTGTACAATATAATACGCTGCACTACATTCACCGCATTCCTGACTTGCCACAGGCTGTGAGGTTAGCCGATGATATTTACTGGGGTGGAGACTTTGAGTTACTGCGCACTATGATAGAAACCGGTTTGGTGGATAAAGATGATATACGCTTCTTTTTAGGTTATTCTGGCTGGACACCGGGGCAACTACAAGAGGAGGTAGATAAAAATGTTTGGATTGTGAACAACAATGCTGCAAATAAATTATTTAATTTGGAGACAGAAACCCTTTGGCGCAATATTCTACGCCAAATGGGCGGCAAGTTTAAGGTGCTAAGTAACTACCCTGACGACCCGCGCCTGAACTAACTCACATTGGTTATACTTAATTAAGTAGAGATGACAACTGACAAAGACCATATGGACACTACCGGAGCTGAACAAAACAAACCTCTAAACCAGGAGGCTTCAGAGCAAAACGATGCTGCACAACAAAAGCCTGACAACACTATAACTGCTGCTGATACACCAGCAGTGCCAAAAGAGGAGCAGCCTGAAATGCAACCGGAACTATCTACCCCAGAGGAGCGAGAGACTACCGATAACATTATAGAAGCAGAGATAGAGGCTAGCAAAGGTGCTGCTGAAGCAGGTTTACCAGAAACAGCCGCGGTTTCAGTTGTGCCCACTACCACTAGCCCTACTGCTACTGGCTCCGCAGCAGAAGGTGCAGAGGAAGAGCATGATCAAGACGAGGAAGTAGAAGACTCGACTGACTATAGCCAAATGGGTCTGGAGGAGTTGCGACAGCAGTTAAGCTCTGTTTTGAGAGGCAATGATGCCATGCGCAAATTCCGTACAATCAGTGAAATACAACGTCAGTATGACCTTAAGTTTCAGGCGGAGCGCCACGAAGCCTTAGACAGATTTAAAGAAGAAGGCGGAACAGAAGATGACTTTGCCTATAACGCCCCTAAAGAACACCAGGATCTGGAAAAGCTACTGTCTTCTTACCGTGATGCCCGCCACCAGCAGCGCCAGTCGCAGGAACAGCAGCGTAAATCTAACCTGGAGCGTAAGCAGGAGATTCTGGCACAGCTACGCCAGCTAGTCGAGTCAGCGGAAACAAAAAACAGTAACGATGAGCTGAAACGGCTTCAGGCCGAGTGGAAGGCCATAGGGCAGGTACCTGGCGGAGAAGCACAGGAACTGTGGGACTCTTACCACGCCCTGCTGGATATCTTCTACAACAACCGTAGCATGTTCTATGAGATGAAGGAGTTGGACCGGAAGCGAAACCTGGAAGCAAAGCTTCAACTGGTGGAACGGGCCGAGGCACTTCAGGAAGAACAAAGTATAAACAAAGCACTGCAGGAGCTACGCCACCTGCATGAAGAATGGAAGAATATAGGACCTGTTCCAAATGATCAGCGCGACCCTATTTGGGATCGATTCATACAGGCATCTGAGAAAGTTCATGAAAAGCGACGTGCCTATCATGAAGAAAGAAACCAGCGTGAAACACAGAACATGGTTGTGAAGCGTACTCTGCTGGAACAGCTACAACCTTTTGCCAGCTTCACAACAGATCGCATTAACGAGTGGCGCGATAAGACCGACGAAATTCAGAAACTGAAAGAAGCGTGGGATAAAGCAGGACTGGTACCGAAAGAGAATGCCGAAGAAGTAAATAAAACTTTCTGGAGTACCTATAAAACCTTCTTCCAGCATAAGAACCAGTTTTTCAAAGCGCTGGATGAGCAGAAAATGCAGAACCTGCGACTGAAAACAGAAATGTGCGAAGAAGCAGAAAGTCTGAAAGACAGCGAAGACTGGAATGATACGAAAGAAAAGTTAATTCAACTTCAGAAACGCTGGAAAACGGTGGGCCGTGTACCAGATAAGTATTCAGACAAGATCTGGCAGCGTTTCCGTACAGCCTGCAACGCTTTCTTTGACCGCAAACAGGAGCAGGAACAGCAACGCTCAGCAGAGCTTGATAAACTTTCTGCTGAAAAAATGGCTATCTGTGATAAAGTGGCAGACAAGTTGGCTCAGCCTACTGCAACAGGCACCTTAGAAGAGTTCGAGACGTTTGTGCAGCAATGGCGTGATACGGATCATGGCAAGCGCATTAACCCTAAAACAGAAGACAAGTTTGTTTCCTTAATGGAAAAGTACCTGGAGCGTGTACCGGAGCTAGGTGTGGAGCAGCGCACTCAACTGCTAGTACGCTTACAGGTAGAGCGCATCAAGCATAGCCCTGATGCTGGCCATAAGCTTCAGCAGCGCGAAACCAGCGTGCGCCGTGAAATCACGCAACTGCAAAATGACATACAGACGCTACGCACGAATATTGACTTTTTCGCAAGATCTAAAAACGCAGATAAGTTACGTGCCGAGTATGAGGGCCGCATTGCCGACGCACAAAAGCGCATAGATTTACTACAGCATCAATTAAATGCATTCAGAGCATAATTTTTTTCTCCTGACTTTCAAATTCTTAGATAAAGTCAGGAGAAAATTTTGATACCTGTGTTTGCATAATAAAATCTTAATCCTACCTTTGCAACGCTTTAACACAATAAAGCAGCACAAAAAAGGTTAAGCCTCCTTAGCTCAGCTGGTAGAGCAACTGACTTGTAATCAGTAGGTCGCTGGTTCGATCCCGGCAGGGGGCTCAACTCCAAAAGCAAATGTTTGTACTGCATCTGCTTTTCAGTTCAAAATAAGTACAAGCCTCCTTAGCTCAGCTGGTAGAGCAACTGACTTGTAATCAGTAGGTCGCTGGTTCGATCCCGGCAGGGGGCTCATTTACAGAAAGCCTTCAGAGAAATCTGAAGGCTTTTTCTGTTTACTACCCTCTCACTTTCATTATCTACCACATCAAAGGCTTTCATATTAGTATAAGGTTAGCCTTTCCTAACTCTCCTCAACACCTACACTTACCCCAGTAGCTCCAAATTTTATTTTCTTCCAGATTATGCCGTATTTAGCAGTTCTGATAAGAAACATGCTATGAAATTAATTGAGGTTACGACGCCCGAACTTGCCCAGCAATTTATTATGGTGCAGGTAAGGCTCTACAAAAAAGACCCGAACTACATCCGCCCTTTAGATAAAGACATTGACAATGTGTTTGATCCAAAGAAAAATAAACTGCTTCGGAATAGCGAAGCGATTCGTTGGATACTGCAGGATGATAAAGGAAAATCTATAGGGCGAGTTGCTGCTTTTGTAAATAGTAAAACATCGAAGTCAGGTAACCAACCTACAGGGGGAATGGGATTCTTTGATTGTATTCATGATCAGGCTGCCGCTAATATGCTTTTAGATGCCTGCCGCTCCTGGTTAAAGGAGCGTGGCATGGAGGCCATGGATGGACCCATAAACCTTGGAGAGCGTGACAAATGGTGGGGAGTGCTGATTGACGGCTTTTATAAGCCTACATACTGCATGCACTACAACTATCCTTATTACCGGGAGTTACTGGAAAGCTATGGCTTTGAGCTTTTCTTTAAACAATATACCTATTACCGCAGCGTACATGATGACCTTTCTCCAGAGTATCAGGAAAAAGCACAACGCATATTACAGGACCCACGCTACTACTTTTGCCATTTAGATAAAAACAACCTGCCCAAGTTTACGGAGGATTTCCGGAATGTTTACAACAAAGGCTGGGCAAAGCACGAAGGCGTTAAAGAAATGAGCGAAGCTCAGGCTACTGGTATTATGAACAGCCTAAAGCCCATTCTGGACGAGCGCATCATGTGGTTCAGCTATTTTGAAAACGAACCTGTAGGTTTCTTTATAGCCATTCCTGAGCTCAATCAGCTATTCAAATATGCAAATGGCAAACTAGACTTATGGGGTAAAGTAAAATTGCTTTTCCATCGTTGGCGTGGGGCTTGCACCACTATGTATGGTATTGTTTTCGGAATTGCACCAGAGCATCAAGGCAAAGGAGTAGAGGCTGCCCTGATAGTAGCTGCAGGAGAAAAGGTTATCCACAACCCTAGCATCCCGTACAAAGATTTACAAATGAACTGGATAGGGGACTTTAACCCTAAAATGATGAAGGTGGTAGAGCAGATTGGAGGGCGCATCTACAAAACGCATGCTACCTATCGTTACCTATTCGACAGAACCAAAGAATTTAAGCAAATGCCTATTATTCGTTAATACATTTCCGGAAGATCCATGGTCGTGTCCAGAATGTTGTCATTTACATTGTGCCATTCCCAGCCATCATATTTAAGCATTGCTTTAAGAATGCGTCGGCGTTTGTTCAGGTGTTCAATTTCGTGCATTCCAGGTTTTTCAAGAGGTATACCGGAAGCTTCAAGTTTGCCAATTTCTAAGTCAGGCTCCAGCACATCACTCGGGTCGAGGTAGAGCGATGTAAGCGAACCTAAAAAAGTAGTTAGGGCCTGCCGAAGCGGAATTAATTTTTCATCGGCAGGCCTTCTTTCCTCTGACACAAAAAGCAATAGCAGTGTGATAGCTTCATCCAAAGCAGCTATACTAGGTAACAGTGCGGCTACACGATCAGTATGGTGAAAGAAGTGCAGCACCGGATAAGCTAAATGAGACTGCCCTTGCTCTGCAACAGATAGCGCTAACTGATCAAAATGAGATTCCAGCTTTTTAAAATCTTTTCCGTTCCAGTTATTCAGCAGCATATCCTGAGACGTATTGCCTATAGATGAAATACGAATGCTTAATGAGCGCCTGCTGGTAACACCCTGTAGCACTGGCACCATATAGGTTATACCTATCGTAATCAGTATCAGGCCCGAAAATGAGATAAAAGCTGAATAAATACGCCACACATCGCTCCCGCCTTTAAAATCACCGTTACCCATAGTAGACAATATATACCCTGTATAGTAAATCCGTTCTGATAATCCTGCAGGCACATTGGTATTGCTGTTTACTACTGCGCTGGCGTCGCTCATAAAAACAAGCGTATTTCCGGCCCAAAGCAGAATTACCCAAGTTAAAAGGATAGCCATTACAATAATAATTCCTGCTGCATTTAATAACTTTTTATACTTCAGCCATTTACTTACCCAAAACATGCTCCTCCATATTGCCGTGGAGACAGAGCCACTTATAATGCCGGCACCCCGTGGCGAAAAAGTAGTAAAGAGTAAATCATAAGCAACAAGGCTTATCAGCGAAGCGCCTATGATAAGGTATATAATTTCATTCATAGAGTTAAAGTACGTTGGGTGCAGGCAGGTTTGTTTATACTTTTACAGAATAAGCTGAGTTACCTCAGTTGCTTTAGTCAGTTAATAATCAACAACGATTAAATGGATTCTTTAACCCAGATAGTTTTAGGCGCCGCTGTAGGAGAGGCAGTAGCAGGGAAAAAGTTGGGCAACCGAGCTTTGCTTTGGGGAGCTATAGCGGGCACTATTCCGGACCTGGATGTGCTGCTGAACCCATGGTTAGATACCGTACAGCAGCTTACGTTTCACCGCTCATTAACACACTCTCTGCTCTTTGCTGTGCTAGCGTCGCCTATACTTGGCTGGCTGCTACGTAAGTATTACAAAAGTCTCCCTGTTACCTGGCAATCCTGGACGCTGCTGTTCTTTTTGGGCTTTACTACACACGCCTTGTTGGACAGCTGCACAACCTGGGGCACACAGCTCTTCTGGCCTTTTAGCAACTATGGGGTAGCCTTTTATAATATTTTTGTTGTTGATCCGCTCTACACTGTTCCTTTCCTGATATTGGTAATAACTGCCAGCTTTTACAACAGGGCTGATGCAAGAAGGCAATACCTGAACTATGCCGGATTAGGAATAAGTTCTGCATACTTGCTGTGGTCTTTTGTGGCTAAAAGTATTGTGAATGATGTTTTCGAGCAGGAAATGAAGCAACAAAGCATTGACTATACTTCCTATATCAGCAAACCAACTCCCATGAATACAGTGTTTTGGTCCGTTACAGCTAAAGGAAAGGATGGGTTTTACAACGGCTTTTACTCTCTTCTGGATGAGAATAAACGGATTACGTATGATTTTGAGCCACAGCAGGGGGAGCTGCTAGCTCCTTTCCGAGGCCATGCTAAACTGGAGCGGCTGCTGGAGCTGACAAAGGGCTACTATACTGTTGAAGAAGGAGAGAATGGTAGTATCCTGATCAATGACCTTCGGTTCGGCAAATTTGACGGGTGGAGGGATAGTGGCGGAGGCTATGTTTTTGTTTACAAAGTATGGATGAATCAAAATGGTGAGCTGGAATTTGAGGAAATAAACAACAGGCCAAAAGTAGATAAAGCATACCTGCTGGCATACTGGAATCGCATAAAGGGGGATTAAAACAATAATTACCACAAAAAATCTGTAACTTAAGTATAAGCAGTGGTGAGAGATTCATATTTAGCAAACAGTTAATACACCTAGGATTATGGCACAAAACAGATGGCTGCTAACAGGTAAAAAAGCAGTGATAACAGGTGGTTCGAAAGGCATTGGAGCCGCAGTAGTAGAAGAGTTCATCAGCCTTGGAGCTGAGGTGCTGGCCGTAGCCCGTAAGCCAGAGGATTTGCAACAGTTGCTGGCACAATTCCCTGAGCGGCTGCATACGCTGCCAGCTGATGTGAGCAAGGCAGGGGGCAGAGCTGCTTTAGCAGAATGGGTACAGCAGGAGTGGGGCGTGCTGGATATCCTGGTAAACAACGCTGGTACCAATATCCGGAAACCAACAGCAGAGTATACATCAGAAGAGTATGATTTTGTGATGCAGACAAACCTGCAGTCTGCATTCGAGCTAAACAGGCTGCTTTACCCGATGCTACAGAAAGCAGAACAGGCGAATATTGTGCATGTTACATCGGTAGCCGGGCTGGTGCATGTCCGTACAGGTAGCATCTACGGCATGACGAAAGCGGCACTAACGCAGTTAACGCGAAACCTGGCAGTAGAATGGGCAAAAGATAACATACGCGTGAATGCAGTAGCCCCCTGGTACATCAGTACGCCACTGGCGCAAACAGTGCTGCAAAACGAAGAGTTTTACAACAACGTGATAAGCCGCACCCCTATGCAGCAAATAGGTAAGCCAGAAGATGTAGCCGGTGCTGTAGCTTTCTTTTGCTTACCGGCAGCAGCTTATATTACGGGGCAAACCATTGCTGTAGACGGAGGTTTTACGGTTAACGGTTTTCAACCGCTCTAAGAGCACCACCCGCAACTCACAAATGCTTGAATAATGGGGGCTGAAGTAGGGTATATCAGTATAAATGCTTATTTTTGTAAGATGTGGATTTGGGAGCCTTTTAAATTTAGGAGGCTCTCCTAAACCTGATTTCATGGCAAAAAAACGGCAGCTTTTCGTACTTAGCTTTGCGCTAATTTCCGCTACTTTAGTTTCTTGTAAACCCACTTGCCCTATTGCAGCATGCCAGGTACGCATGGTGCACCCACACGGGCCGGGGGAGTATAAAGGAAGACCTTTCTGGAAAAAACAGAACCCTAAAATGGGGCAGGACCTGGATAAAACATCCAGAGAAAAAGCTTCCCGCAAGAGCGATAAAAGCAGAAATAAGCAATAAACTATATAGGCAAAGGCCTTTTTTGCCTAACTTGCCCTTTCTAAACACAACCACCTTTTAAATCATTTTTGACCTTTTAACATGAGAGAAGGCGAACGAATAATACCGATCAACATTGAAGACGAAATGCGCGGTGCGTATATCGACTACTCAATGTCTGTTATCATTTCCAGAGCCTTACCCGATGTTCGGGATGGATTAAAACCAGTGCACCGCCGTGTGCTCTACGGTATGTCTGAATTGGGAGTGTCTTATAACAAGGCCTACAAAAAATCAGCGCGTATTGTAGGGGAGGTTTTAGGAAAGTATCACCCACACGGTGACTCTTCGGTATACGAAACAATGGTACGCATGGCGCAGGAATGGTCATTGCGTTACCCGCTTGTGGATGGCCAGGGTAACTATGGCTCTATAGACGGTGACTCACCGGCAGCTATGCGTTATACTGAGGCCCGCCTGAAGCGTATTGCAGATGAATTGCTGGCGGACCTGGAAAAGAACACGGTAGACTTTGTACCTAACTTTGACGATTCACTGAAGGAGCCAAGTGTAATGCCAGCCAAAATCCCGAACCTGCTGATTAACGGCACATCGGGTATCGCAGTAGGTATGGCAACTAACATGGCTCCGCATAACCTGACAGAGGTGGTGAATGGCATCGTGGCCTACATTGATGACAACGAAATTACCATTGCTGAACTGATGCAGCATATCACCGCTCCTGACTTCCCGACAGGAGGTATCATTCATGGCTATGATGGCGTGAAATCTGCTTTTGAAACGGGCCGTGGACGTGTGCTGATGAGAGGCCGCGCCATTTTTGAGACTACACCAAGTGGCAAGGAACAGATTATCGTGACGGAGATTCCGTACATGGTAAACAAAGCTACGCTTATTGAGAAAACGGCAGCACTGGTAAATGAGAAGAAAATAGAAGGTATCGCGGATTTGCGCGATGAGTCTGACCGTGACGGTTTGCGTATTGTATACGACCTGAAGCGAGACGCCATCCCAAGCGTGGTACTCAATAACCTGTACAAGTATACAGCACTTCAGTCTTCATTTGGGGTGAATAATGTGGCTCTGGTTAAAGGCCGCCCAATGACGCTGAACCTGAAGGATATGATCAAGCACTTTGTGGAGCATCGCCACGAAGTAGTAATCCGCAGAACGCAGTACGAACTGGACGAGGCGAAGAAGCGTGCCCACATTTTGGAAGGCTTGCTTATTGCCCTGGATAACCTGGATGAGGTAATTAACCTGATTCGTTCTTCCCGTGACCCTGAAATTGCAAGGAATGGTTTGATCGAGCGATTCCAGCTATCAGAGATACAGGCTCGTGCTATACTTGATATGCGTCTGCAGCGCCTTACTGGTCTGGAGCGCGACAAAATCCAGCAGGAGTACCAGGAGCTCATGAACACGATTGATGACCTGAACGATATTCTCTCAAATGAGGGCCGCCGTATGCAGATCATCAAAGATGAGCTTATCGAAATCAAAGACCGTTATGGTGACGGCCGCCGCACAGGCATAGAAGCCAGTACAGGTGATATTTCTTATGAGGATATGATTCCGGAAGAGAACATGGTCATCACCATTTCTCATGAAGGGTATATCAAACGTACTTCTCTGAACGAGTACCGCAGCCAAAGCCGTGGCGGATTCGGCTCAAGGGGAGTAGCCGCCTCTAAAGAAAGTGATTTCACTGAGCATCTTTTCGTTGCCAACACACACCATCACATGCTGTTCTTTACAGAGTTTGGTCGTGTGTTCTGGCTTAAGGTGTATGAGATACCAGAAGGAGGGAAGACTACCAAAGGCCGCGCTATACAAAACCTCATGCAAATTGAGAAGGACGATAATGTGCGCGCTGTGATGAATGTACATGACCTTAAAAATCAGGATTACGTGCTTAACCACAACCTGGTATTTATCACGGAGCAAGGCACCATCAAAAAGACTGTACTGGAAGCATATTCCCGCCCAAGAACTAATGGTATTAACGCTATCTCTATTAACGAAGGCGACAGATTGCTTGACGTTCAGCTTACTAACACCAGCAGCGAAATAATAATTGCCTTGAAGTCGGGTAGGGCTATCCGCTTTAATGAGACGCAAGTGCGGCCAATGGGTAGAACAGCCGCTGGTGTGCGTGCCGTAACACTGGCAGGACCAGACGATAAAGTAATTGGTATGGTTTGTGTAGAGAATGAGAACACAGACCTTCTGGTAGTTTCGGAAAAAGGCTTCGGCAAACGTTCACTTCTGGAAGAATACCGTATCACCAATCGTGGTGGTAAGGGTGTAAAAACCATGAACGTAACCGATAAAACAGGTAGCCTAGTTGCTATAAAAGGAGTAACTGACACAGACGACCTGATGATTATAAACCGTTCAGGTATCACCATCAGGCTTCGTGTAGGCGACTTACGCGTAATTGGCCGTGCGACGCAAGGAGTGAGGTTGATAAAGCTGAATGATGGTGACCAGATTTCTTCTGTAGCTCAGGTAGACGCCGAAGAAGAAGTGGCGGAAGAAGCAGCTGAAATGATTCTTGAGCAATCAGAACCGGCGCCGGAAGACACACTGAACCCTGACGATATGATCGACCCAGAGACAACAGAAGAAGTGTAAGTTGCTCTGGAACGAATTATTTTTAAGTGTAAAACGTTAAGCAAACCACAAACCATTAATTTAGAGTATGAAAAAAGTGCTTTTCACAGCCTTGGCAGCCGCAACAATATCGGTAGCAAGTGCGCAAAATTCAGCCGTTAATAGTGCCGTACTTAACCACAAAAATGGTACTCTTGATAAAGCGCTGACTGATATCGAGAAGGCTACGCAGCATAAAAAAACTCAGGATAAAGGCAAAACCTGGTTCTATCGTGGCGTTATTTACCAAGACATGATCGGCAACCCGATCTATGGTAAAATGACAGACGAGAAAACACCACTTGTTGTATTGGAGTCATTTGACAAAGCAATACAGTTAGATGGTAAAGATGGTGAATTTGGCAAGCAGGTACCGGAGCGTAAGCAAATGCTGTACGGGCAGGTGCTGAACCAGGCAGTAGAATTCCATAACAATCAGGATTGGCCTAATGCTATCGGCAAGTATGAATTGGCTCATAAAATAAGCCCAGAGGATACAACTGCTGTACTTTATGCAGCTTATGCTTCAACTGCAAACAATGACTACAAAAGAGCAATCACGTTCTATGATGAATTGCTAAACATGGGTCATAAAACAGAAGATGTATACAAAGCGAAAGTACAACTACAGCAGGCTGCCGAAGCAAGCGATGATGCAGTTATGGGCACCTTAGCCAATGGACTAAAGGAGCACCCAAACAGTGTTTACCTGATGCAGGAAGAGCTGAAGTACTACTTGAAAAATGACCGTGCAGAAGAAGCAATGGACAAGCTGGATAAAGCAATTGCTGCTGATCCTAAGAATGCCAGCCTTTATGCCGTAAAAGGAAACCTGCTGGAGCGCAAGAAAGACTTTGATGGCGCGAGAGAAATTTATAAAAGAGCCATCGAAGCAGATCCAAACAACTTTGACGCTTACTATAACTTAGGTGTGCTGGAATACAACAGAGGCGCAGACGTAAACAACAAAGCCGCTAAAATGGATTATGCTACTTATCAGAAAAAAGGCAAAGCCCTTGAAGCTGAAGCAAAGAAGCATTACCAGTCAGCTGTACCTTATTTCGAAAAGGCGCACGAAATACAGCCGGAAGACAAGGCTACTATGCAAAACCTGCTAAATGCTTATACACGCTTAGGCCGTAAAGCAGACGCAGATAAGATTTCTGCTCAATTGAATAAGTAATATTCAACAGGTATCAATAAAAAAAGGGTGAAGTTAAAACTTCACCCTTTTTTTATGCTCTTATAAGTTTGATAATAC
>NZ_JBHTLD010000044.1:0-25418 GCF_042678745.1 Pontibacter rugosus
TTAAATACCCTATCTCTTAATTTATATAGCCCATGTTCTACAATCTGATAAAAGTAGCTAAACCTTCCATTTTGGCCGTCTTGCTAGTCTTTGCTGCATCTGCAATGGCGCAGGACGGCACCATATATCCACTAAAAGCCCTTGCAGAGCCCAATGCTATTCTACTCGGCACGGGTGGTGTGGATGGGCAGAAGGCTCCCGAGACTTGGTTCCGGCAGTGGGGCGATCCTATGGCACGAAATATCTCCACTGCAACCCTTACCCCCTTCCTACCTGCACCTGGCAAGGCTACTGGCGCGGCCGTCATTGTGGCACCCGGCGGAGGTTACAGCTGGCTTTCGATAGATAACGAGGGCTGGGAGGTTGCAAAGGCACTTGCAGACAAAGGAATTGCCGCCTTTGTACTAAAATACCGGCTGCACCCTACGCCTGAATCGCTCGACGACTTTAAAGCATGGATGGACCGCCCCCGCCCGGCTCCAGCTGCATCTTCTAACACGTCGTCAGGTGCAACACCGCCGAGCCTTCCACAAATGGACCTGTCTGACCAGCTTGAGGATGCCGAGGCTGCTTACGCCCTGATTCACAAACGAGCCAAGGAGTGGGGTGTAGATACTAATAGGTTAGGCATGATCGGTTTCTCTGCTGGTGCCGGACTTACAATGCACGCAACACTCAACTCCAAAACTATGAAACTGGCCTTCATCGGCCCGATCTATGGCGGTATGGGCCCGGTGGAGGTGCCGAAAAACGCTCCACCCATGTTTAATGTAATCGCCACCGATGATTTTCTCTTCAAGGGTCAATTCGGCGTGATTGATTCCTGGTACAAAGCAGGCATACCTGTCGAGTTCCACCTCTATCAGAACGGTGGCCACGGTTTCGGGCTGGGCAATCCAGATCGAACCAGTAATCGCTGGTTCGATGCCTTCACATACTGGTTAGAGGTGAACAACTTTCTTAAGGCCAAGCCCGGGAAGTAACTAGAAGAGTGGTGTGTTTGGATAATGTCACACAAAGGATTAGTAAATTAAATTCCAGACGGTTAAACACCTATGCAAGGTAAAAATCTGTTTCCATGAAATAGGCAACTTCAACCATACTCTTGAAAGGGTATACTTGAAAAATACTCAAATGAAAGAATAGATGAAGTTGTGGGCTGCAGTGTAAAGCATGGGCAAACGTAGTTTCACAGCACGTAAGTGTTCTGACTGAATCAACCTGTGCTTTTAATTTTATCTATGCTATGCCATGTATGAGGACGGAGTAACTTTTAAGTATAAAACTAAATTCCGTCCTTGTACATAGCTTCACTTGCACTGCGCGTTTATAATACGCCGTTACTTTTAGGTCTCCAAACATAATTTATAATTCACCAACATACAGCCATAAAAGCTATACTCCTGTTTAGATTTTAGTATAGAGTCTGTAGCTATCACACTATAGTTTTCTGCCAGACCAAGCTAACAATAGGACGGCGCTACAGTTATACACATCCAAGTATAAGATATATCCTCAGTATTTAAACTTGCTTAACTCCCCGGCCTTGCTGTACTTAGGTTTCATGACCAAGCACATTACTGCCTCAAGAGCATACATGAAAAAGCATTTCAAAAAAATTCCATTTCTGCTGCTGATTATACTTCAAGCTTCTTTTCTGCTGGCTATACTACTTGAGCGGTTTAAGGTGATACCAATTCTAATCTTTTTGGTGGCTGTCGCTATCCTGTTATTTATTGCCTACAAAAAGATGCCCGTGCACCAGGACGAACGCTTGAAACAAGACTATTTTGCCGTGGCCTTTGTAGTGCTGGGGGCTATGCTTACTTTTTACCTAAATGTGTACCTGAGTTTAGGCCCGGTGATAGCAGCAGGAGCAACAGGTACGATGGCTTCTTTTGTGCCTCTCCTCAACAGAAAAGCAAACTTATTCAAAGAGGTACCTGCGGCAGCCTACTGTGGCGCTTTTGTAGGGATGTCTAGCCCAACAGTAGCCGGCAATTTTCTGTTTATACTTCTGGCAAGCTTTGTAGCCGGTTTGCTCCTCGTGTTTTCTAAAAACATTTTCCGGGGCTTTGGCGGTAAACTTGGCACCATAGCGTTCGGAGGAGTGGCCGTAGCGTATTTATTAGCTTTCCTCTTTTTATAGTATGAATGCACTAGTTCTTATGGCTACCGGCGCAGTAGCCGCAACCAGTACCTACTTCGTTAACGTGAAGCTACAGCAGGGGCCAGTACGTTCTTCGGCCGCTTTATCTTTAGCGGTTGGCTTGTTTTTCTATTTCTATCCAGACCTACTTTCGGGTTATTTAACAGCAAACATTCCAGTCGTTTTTATAGGAGCATCCTTTATTGGCATGGTCTCATCTAGTGTGGTTAGCAGCTATTCGCTGGTGGGTATATCTGGCGTTATATTTTCGCTGATCTACTTAAACACGAGCAAGTTTTTTACAGGCTATGGCGGAGGTTTAGGTACTGCCGCCTGCATCTCGCTGTTAGTTGCTATAAGTTTACCATTCCTGGTGAAGAACAAGAAAGTAAGTAATGGGTATCTTGTGCTACGGAAGCTCATTTTCAAAAAGAACAAGAAATAATTCACCTCCCCTACTATAAGCTAACCGGCCGCTTTGTACGTACCTCTGTATGCTTCAACAAGAGACTGAGTGAACATGAGGCATTCATTGATGTACGTACCAAGGCTTGTATCTCAACTGCCACACACGAATCAAGCACTTCTAAAACTAGAATAAACAATTACCCGTTGTCATTTACTGGCAGCAGGTTGTTTTAATTTTAGGTTTATGCATAGCAGGTTTCTCTTTGTTTTCATCAACATACTTATAGCCTTCGCGACTTCTGTAACTGCTTATGGGCAGCCGGATACGCTGAAAACGCAGACAAAGCGTGAACTTGTAGTGGGTGTACACCCGCAACCACCCTACATTATACAGAGCCAAAACGGCACCTGGGATGGCATTAGTGTACGCTTGTGGCGTGGTGTAGCCGACCAACTGAACCTAACCTATCGCTTTGTGAAAGTTACGCCTGATTCGGCAACTAATGTACTGCAACAGGGAGAGGCAGATGTCGTGCTGCTGGGCAATGTTACTCCTACTGCCGACGCACAAGTCGACTTTAGCCATATTTACCACACGGCACAATTGGGTGTTGCCTCTTCACAAACTCAGAAACTGTCGGCTATTGCCAAGGCATTCTTCAGCAAGCGTTTTTGGTATATTGCGGCCTCTCTGTCTGTGCTGCTGCTTATTGTGGGGGCAATGATCTATTTTGTAGAGCGGGGTCAGAATGAGGATAATTTTGGAGGAGAGCGGTCTGTTGCCAAAGGTATCGGCTCGGGCTTTTGGTGGGCAGGCGTTACGATGACAACGATCGGCTACGGAGACAAAGCTCCTGTTACTTTCTTAGGGCGTGTTATTGCAATGGTGTGGATGCTGGTGGCTATGGCTATTACCGCTGTTCTTACGGCTTCTCTTGTATCAACAGTTATGGGTAGCGCAGGCGGCAAGAAGATGAACGTACCGCAGGATCTCCGAAATATGCACGTGGCTGCCGTAGAGGGCACTCCCGCTGCACAGTATCTGCAGGAAGAAAGAATTGTATTTCAGAAATTCTCCAACTTGAAGGAAGCTTTAGAAGCAGTGAACAAGCAGGAACTAGATGCTGTTGTACACAATGTTCCTGAGTTGAGGTACGCTATCAACAACACATCAGACCTGGCGCTTCAGGTGCAGCCTGTGCAAATCGACCCAAATTATTACGCCTTTGCCCTTGCCCCTGCTAGTCCTTTACGAAAACCAATCAACCAGGCTTTGCTCCGCATTATTAAAGCCCCTATGTGGCAACACGAGTTGGAGCGGTTTATGCCAGATAAGTAAACCATGAGGAAATACAGTGCAGAGAGCCTTTTCAACGGAAGCATCATTATTTCTTATTTCTGACGAACGTCGTCTGGCTGGCAGCACAGGCACAGCACCAATACGCAAGTTCCCGAAACAAACCATAATAAACAGAGGCTATACCTTCAGGTGCTGGCTTATGCATTTGCTGCCATACCAGTTGCAGCTTAACTTGCAGCCTGTTTAGCGAGGCAGGTAATTCAGCTGCCTGCTAGCCGAACATACCCAAAGCAACACAAGTATAAATCAACGCTATAATAAACAGCATATATCATCTTCCGTTATGAACCGACGCCTCGCACTCATTGATATGGGCACCAATACCTTTCACCTGCTGGTAACAGAGGTGGATGAACGGGGCCAGTTACACGAACTTTATAAAACCAAAGTGCCTGTGCGGCTAGGCCAGGGAGGTATCAGCAACGGGGCTATTGCGCCGGAAGCTTCTGATCGTGCTCTGAAAACCCTGCGCGATTTCCGGAACACGATAAATGAGTTTGGTGCCGAAACAGTACGCGCTATGGCAACGAGTATGGTGCGGAATGCTAGCAATGGAGACGCTTTTGTAAAAGACATTTTCAAACAGACAGAAATTCAGGTGGAGGTGATAGATGGCGCACGTGAGGCCGAATTTATCTACTATGGTGTAAAGGCTGCCGGTGTGCTGGATGAGCAAACGGCTATGATCATGGATATCGGCGGTGGCAGCGTGGAATTTATCATCTGCAACCAAAACGAAATCTTCTGGAAGCAGAGCTTTGAGTTAGGGGCACAGCGCCTGATGGATAAGTTCTTTACCCAAGACCCCACACCTGCCGGAAGTGTAGCAGCTGAAAAAGCCTATCTGGATGAACGCCTGCAACCTTTAACTGAAGCCGTAGCCAAGTATAAACCAATTATACTTGTCGGTTCTTCCGGCACTTTTGATACGCTTTGTGATATTGATGCTCAAGGCAAAGGTGATAGTTCTCGCACTGAGAAACAGCCTGTAGCTTCTGATCTGGCTATAGACGCTTACTACAAGGTACACCACGAGCTGCTGCGCAAGAACCATGACGAACGCCTGGCCATACCGGGTATGCTGGAGATGCGGGTAGACATGATAGTGCTGGCAAGTATAGCTGTAGATTTTGTGCTGGAGAAGTATAAGCTGCAGGAGATTCGTGTTTCTGCCTATGCCTTAAAAGAAGGTGTACTGCATCAGATGCTAGCTCAGCAGTAGCACTCCTCTCATTGTTGCCTTAAGAGGAGCACAAAAAAGCCCCGGAAGTATAAACTCCCGGGCTTTTTTGCAGATACTCAGTTTTTCGCTAGCTTCTTCCGCTCCTTTTCATAAGCTTTCTTCAGCTTCTTAAGGTCTTTCCTGTTCTGGCTATACTTTAGAGATAGTACTTTGGCATCTTCTACAGTGCTTTTCGCAGCATCTTTCAGCGCTAGCTGCTGGCCTAGTTGCTGCTGCACTTTTTTGGTTTTGCCCTTGCTGTAGCCTTTGCCCAGCAACTGCGTCAGGAGCTCAATTGCGACCTGCTCTTCCCCCTGATTAGCATAATACCCTACGACTGCAGCGGTAAAGTGCTGCTTCTGGTGATCCTTGGCATAGTTGTAAAGCGAAATATGGTCTACCCCATACTTGTTTACCTGCTGCGCCAGGTAGTACGTCTTTGCTTCTTCGTGTAGAGTGATAGCTTCGCTATACTTGCTTCTAGCAGTAAGGCGCTGCACCTCCTCCAGCTTGCGTTGATAATTTGCGGCTACGGCAATAGCTGCTCTTCCATCTTTTGCGGTAAACGTGGCAACTCCACACTCCGCCATTCCCTTAACTGCTTTAATAGCTGCCTCGTAAGCCTGGTCAGCGGCAATATACTTCTTCTCCCGAACCAGCGCCTGTGCACTTTGGAAATGCTTATCATAAGCAGCTTGCGTATTCATGCACTCCTGTGTGAAGATGCGTTCGCGTAACAGCTTATACTTACTTTGCACATCAGTATCTTGTGCCAGCGCATAACGCTCCTGCATGGCTGTAGCATCGGCAGCCGTTTGGCGGGCATTGCTCAGCCTATTCTGTATCGCCTGCTCATACCCCTCACCCAACATGGCCAGCAAAACAGGTTTGGCAGCTTTCTGCGACAGCTGTTTCAGCTCCATAATTGGTTTAAAAGTATAGCTTCGCTCTAACTCCAGTGCCTCATCAAACCTGGCCAGTGCGGCACGATGGTTTTGCTGCGCCAAAAAGTTTTTGCCTTCATCTATAAAACCTAGATAGTACTGAAACTTCACCTGTCCCAGCAAATCAGAGGCCTCGATAGCATTATGTAATACATAGTCATACTCCCGCTGGAAGGTAATTGCCTCCTGTGCCACACGCTCTGCCTCCCGTAAGTCGTTGCGTGACAGCAGGCGCTTTCCGTTATCTACCATGCCTCTGTATGCTCCGCTGGCTGCTCTGGCTTCTCCATCGTTCAAGGCCTGCATGCTGCAGCGTAGGCCTTGAACGATGCTGCACAAATCTCTGGCATCAGCATAGGCATCCAGTGCGGTATGATATTCTCCTCTGGAGGTAAATCTGTTACCTTCTGTGATGTGAGCAGTATAGATATCATGTGCCAAGCTTAGAGCAAGTTGCTCCGTCTGCGGGTCTACACGCATGCGGGTAAGCACGTCGCGGGTGCGGATGGTAGCCTCCCGGATATAGCCGTATCTGAGGTCAATTCGCGCCAGTTGCACGTGTGCCGGAGCAAAGTTAGGGTTCGCCTCTACCGACTTGGCAAAGTATGCCTGTGCCGCCGAAGCATTGCCATTATTCATGAGGCTTACACCACGGTTGTAGAACTGCTGATCTAAAGTAGCCAGTGTATACTCAATAGCCTTGCGGCGCTCCTGCAGCACCTGTTGCAACTCGTTTAGCTTGTAGTTCAGGCGTTGAGGGTCCTGCTGCTTAAGGTTGAGTTTATCGGTATAGTTCTCCTTTTTCAGTTCTGCATATTGCTGCTCCAGTTCCCGTAGTTTGCGATCCTGTAGGGGCAAGCGGTCAATATCATCCGGCAGTACACGGGCAGCATCCTGTAAGGCCTGTAGCACTTTGGCATCGTCAGCAAAGTAAGCACGCACCAGGTTTAGCCGCTCCTGCAACTGACGCACATCTTCTATAGTATACACCACCTGCTCCTCCTCTACCAGCAATTTGTAGCTCTGGTTAGCAGCTGTATCTAGTATCTGCTCTTCCAGTAGTGTCACTCCATTTGGCTTAAACGCTACGGTGCGTTCGTATACTTTTACTGTTTCATTTTTTGCATTTAACAGTTTGATTCTGGCTTTATACTTATCCGGCAGTAGGGCATCTCCTATAGTAAACCCACGGTAGTCGGTGCTACCACTTACCTGTGGCTTGCTTACCTGCACTTTCAGCTTTAGCACATCACCGGCATCGGCAATGCTTGCCTGCTGCTCAAACCGGAGCGAGAACTCTGGTTTGCGTTGTGGTCTCGGGCTTCTTGTATCGGTCTGATTTTCGCTTAACAGGCTGATGATGCTGTTGAGTTGCGTCTGGCTATTTCCGTCAGCACCGTATTTAAGCAGATAGGCTTCCGAAGTTTTTTCCTCAAACAATAGCTTGGTCTGTGCATCGGCACCGAAGGCTGCCAATACAGTTGCGAATAATAGTAGAGCTTTTTTCATAGAGGTAGTAGCTTAACTTTCTGATGCTAAGGCAAAGTCTGTTCCATATTTATACATGAAGCAGCAAAGTATATAAAAAAGAAGATATTAATTTCTACTAAAGGCCATATATGCTGCTTTTACCGTTTTAAGTTATACCCAAGGCATTACCTTGATATTTTCTTAATTTGCCGCCTCTATCAGAATCTAATCACCATGTATTCATACCGACAACTTTTCGATTTTACCCAAGAAGTATTTTTAAGTATAGGCTGCCCACCGGAGGATGCAAGGCTGGCGACAGAAGTGTTGCTATCTGCTGATTTACGTGGCGTAGATTCGCATGGCGTGGCACGGCTAAGTGGTTATGTTAGGCTGTGGGAAGCGGGACGTATCAACCCAAAACCAATTATTCGCATTGTGCACGAAACACCAAGTACGGCAACTGTAGATGGTGATGGCGGCTTAGGGCTTGTAGTAGCACCTCGTGCCATGGCTATTGCCAAACAAAAGGCACAGCAAGTGGGTACTGGCTGGGTATCGGTAAAAAACTCGAACCACTTTGGTATTGCGGGTTATCATGCCATGATGGCTTTAGATCATGATATGATCGGTATAGCCATGACAAATGCCTCGCCGTTGGTGGCTCCTACTTTTTCAGTAGATCGTATGTTGGGCACTAACCCGATTGCCGTAGCCGTGCCTACAAGAAACCAGCCTCCTTTTGTAGCCGATTTAGCTACGGCTGCCGCTGCTAACGGTAAGCTGGAGATTTTGCAGCGTAAAGAGAAAAAGGCTCCTGTCGGTTGGATTCAGACACAAGAAGGGCAGCGCTCCACTAATGCTAACGAGCTGAAAGACGGAGGCGCACTACTGCCACTGGGCTCTGACCGTGTGCATGGCAGCCACAAAGGATATGCTTTATCGTCTGTGGTTGATATTCTATCAGCTGTGCTTTCGGGTGCTAATTATGGCCCATGGGTACCGCCTTTTGTGAGCTTCCTCCCTGTTGCTGAAAACTTACCCGGTGAAGGTATAGGCCATTTCCTTGGCGCTATGCGTATTGATGCTTTCCGTCCGGCAGATGATTTTAAGCACCACATGGATAACTGGATAGAAACTTTCCGAAAGGCTAAGCCAAAGAAAGGCGAGAAAGCTGTACTTATCCCAGGTGATCCGGAACGTGAAATGACAAGCAAACGCCTGCAAAAAGGAATCCCATTGCTACCACCTGTTGAGCGTGACCTGGAGTCTCTTGCCCAGCGGTTTGGTCTTAAACTATAACGTGAGTGGCAGCAGGCAGCACAGCAGTTGAAAGGTTGTTCCTTAGCATAGGCCTTGGCTCGGGTACGCGCTGTATCCTGATGCTGGTTGTAGTATGGACTCTGAACCTGCTGTGGCTGGGCCTTAACTATTTCTGGCGCTTTGCATCTGTAGAAGTTCTATTGGCTGTACCTGCCTTGCTGCTGCTCTATGCCTTACTAGCCCTGTTAGCGTATGTGTATTGGGGCATAAGGGAAGTGCAGGAGCAGGAAGCACCTTATGCGACTGTGTTGATTGGAGTGATTGTAGCTGCTACGTTGCTGTATCTGAATTTTACCCTGCTTCAATTCGTGCTTCAGGCTGTATAATTATTTTGCTTCAGAATTTGTAGCTGCTGCTTGATAGAACTTACCTGGCGCATGCGTCCGCTTGTGCCTCTGCTTATACTTCCATAGCCCCAGATACCCGCTGGCGGAGCTTAGGCTAATTCCCCTCCTCGGAGGGGCTGGGGGTGGGTTCATTTGTAGAGTTCTTGCTCTAGCACTTATACTTTGGAATGGCTACGGTAGAAAACAGAACTCCTACACTAAAATGTTCTGTAACAAATCATGAGCTATTAAACAGAAACGGCAGCCCTTTAGAGCTGCCGTTCATACTTCATTTATACTTTAAATTTCTACTCAATTTTCTTACCAGCCATTGCCTGTTTGATCGATATTTGCATAATGCGCTCGGCAAAAGGGCTTGTCTGCTCTTCCAGCCTATCTACAGCGCCGTAAATAGCATCTTTATCACCACCGGCAGCTAACACATCGCGCAGCTTCTGCATGTTCTCATTTGTCAGTTGTATCTCCTCCTCTGTCAGGTGCTGGCCGTTCTTCTGCACGAAGCGTTCCACCTGGTACAGCATCTGCTCTGCGGAAGTACGCGCCTCAATCACCATTCTCGCAGATACATCATCTTTGGCATGTGTGATAGAATCCATCAACATCTGCTCTACCTGGTCATCTGTCAGGCCGTACTGTGGCTTTACCTCTACCTCCTGGCGTGTGCCTGAACGAAGCTCCACAGCCTCCACCTTCAGAATACCATCGGCATTAAGTATAAAGTTAACATCTACTTTCGGAAAGCCGGCTGGCATGGCAGGTATACCTTTCAAATCAAACTCAGCAAGCTTTCGGTTTTCTTTTACCAAATCACGCTCTCCCTGGAAAACAGAGATTTTCATATTGATTTGCCCGTCTACAGATGTAGTATACTGGCGGCCGGCTTTGGTTGGTATTTTAGAGTTTCTTGGAATGATGGAGTCCATCAAGCCACCCATTGTTTCAATGCCTAAGGTTAGTGGGGTTACGTCCAGCAGCAGGATATCTTTACGGTTACCGGCAAGTATATCGGCTTGAATGGCGGCACCTAAGGCCACTACCTCATCCTGGTTAAGGGAATTGTTGGCTGGCTTACCGAAGAACTCTGACACAGCATTGTATACCATTGGCACACGCGTGGAGCCACCCACCATTATCACG
Source organism: Pontibacter rugosus (assembly GCF_042678745.1). NCBI lineage: Bacteria > Pseudomonadati > Bacteroidota > Cytophagia > Cytophagales > Hymenobacteraceae > Pontibacter > Pontibacter rugosus. The sequence continues at coordinate 10,361 of NZ_JBHTLD010000044.1, forward strand.
GCAGCAATCTGCTCCGGCTGTAGTTTTGCATCGGCCATGGCTTGCTTGCAGCTTTCCATCGTGCGTGCCACAATTGGAGCAATCAGTGCCTCAAACGTATGGCGCTCCAAATGGCAATTAATGGTACCGTTGATAGTGCCGGTGTATACTTCCTGAGAACTCAGTGTTTTCTTAGCTTCTTCTGCTTTCAGGCGCAGCTCCTGCGACAGGTTCTTATCTTGGTTGATTGTATCAGCGATCAATTGGTTTTCCTGGATCCAATGATTAATAATGGCACGGTCAAAATCATCTCCGCCTAGATAGGTATCTCCGTTAGTAGAAAGTACTTCAAAGATGCCTTGATGTATGCTAAGTATGGATATATCAAACGTACCACCGCCTAAGTCATACACTGCTACTGTTTTTTCTTCATTCGGATCTATACCGATGCCATAAGCCAGTGCAGCCGCAGTAGGCTCGTTTACAATACGAAGCACTTCCAGCCCGGCAAGCTTACCTGCGTCACGCGTTGCCTGACGCTGCGAATCATTAAAATAAGCTGGAACGGTAATAACGGCACGGTTCACCGGTGTCTTAAGCGAATGCTCAGCACGTTCACGCAGCTCTTTCAATATCTCCGACGACAGCTCAATCGGTGAGTAGAATCTATCTCCTACCCTTATTTTCACTAACCCTTCGCTGTCATCATCTATTACTTTATAGCCAAAATAGTCTTTGTGCTCGCCCAAATCTTTATAAGATTTGCCTAACAGGCGCTTTACAGAATAGATCGTGTTAGCTGGGTCTGAAATCAAGTATTCTTTTGCCTCGTTTCCGACATTGGTTTCGCCGTTATCTGCAAAGTGTACCACCGACGGCACAATAGTGCCCCGGCCCTGGTCGTTGATAGCGATCGGTTTTTTATCTTCAGGATGTATATAGGCCACCAAGCTGTTGGTCGTACCTAAATCTATACCTACAATCACCTCTTCTTGCTGAAGAGCTCCGGTAGAAAGGTTTATTGCAACTTTTGCCATAGTATCTTTTTTTACGTGAGCCCACCACCAATCGGTGGCAGTGCTATAGCACAAAGTTACAAATTATTTGGGGAGGGATTTGTTTTGAGATTTAGAGGTTAACAGGAGATCGTTAGAAGATGGACAATTGTGCTTGCCGGAACGTTAGGCAGCTTTGTTTTATTAATCTTCTTTGGGCACTATGATGAATACATCTTCGCCCGGGCGCTTCATCAGGTACTTTTCTCGAGCAAACTTCTCCAGCAGCTCAGGATTCCCCATCAGCTCCTTACGGTCTTTCTCTACCTCCGCCATCTTCTCCAGGTAATGTTCTTTGTCTGCCTCCAGATTATTTAGCTGCCTGCGCATCTGGTACTGTGTTATAAAGTCGTTTGAGTCAAAGAACAGCATCCACACCACAAAAACCAAAGAAGTAATAAAATAGAAGTTTCTGAACATTTTGGGAATGCGCTGTATCATAACTTGGGACTTTAAGTAGAGCTACAAAAATAAGGCTGTGAGCTTTATAACCCACAGCCTTAGCAACTATTTTTTTACTAAATGGTAATTTCAGAATTTCTTACCGGGGAAGTAAGCTACTTCGCCTAACTCCTCTTCAATGCGAAGCAATTGGTTATACTTAGCCATACGATCTGAACGGGAAGCTGAACCAGTCTTAATCTGGCCTGTGTTAAGCGCTACTGCAAGGTCAGCTATCGTATTATCCTCTGTTTCACCAGAACGGTGGCTCATGACACTCTTATAGCCGTGGCGTCTACCAAGGTTAATAGCATCAATAGTTTCAGTTAAAGATCCGATCTGGTTTACCTTGATCAGGATAGAGTTAGCCACACCCTGGTCTATACCTTGCTGCAAACGGTTTACGTTTGTTACAAAAAGGTCGTCACCTACCAGCTGGCATTTGCTACCAACCTTGTCTGTCAGTTCTTTCCAGCCCTTCCAGTCGTCTTCAGCCATACCATCTTCGATAGAGATGATAGGATACTTGTTTACCCACTCGCTCCAGTAGCTAACCATATCAGAAGAAGACAGCTTATCGCCAGTAGACTTTTTAAAGTGGTATGTTCCTGAAGAAGCATCGTAAAACTCTGAGCTAGCCGCATCCATAGCGATCATAAAGTCATCGCCAGGCTTATATCCTGCTGTCTCAATAGCCTGAAGTACAACCTCAATAGCCTCAACGTTAGAAGCAATGTTAGGGGCAAAGCCACCTTCATCACCTACGTTTGTAGATAGGCCTTTTTTCTTAAGCACGTTCTTTAGGTGATGAAATACTTCAGAACCCATACGTAGTGCTTCGGAGAAAGAAGGAGCACCAATCGGCATGATCATGAACTCCTGAAAGTCAATTGCATTATCAGCATGGCTACCACCGTTCAGAATGTTCATCATTGGCACAGGGAGCGTGTTAGCATTTACGCCACCTACATAACGATAAAGCGGCATGTTAAGCTCTTGTGCAGCAGCACGGGCAATAGCTAGCGATACACCAAGTATGGCATTAGCACCTAAATTGCCTTTGTTTGTCGTACCATCCAGCTCGATCATGATTTTATCAAGCAGGTTTTGCTCATATACAGGGAAGCCTACAAGTTCCTCAGCTATTTTTTCATTAACATTTTTCACAGCCTGAAGAACGCCTTTGCCCATGTACATGCTCTTATCGTTGTCACGCAGCTCAACTGCTTCGTGAACACCTGTAGAAGCACCGGATGGCACAGCAGCACGTCCTAAAACACCTGTTTCAGTTGTTACATCTACCTCAACAGTAGGATTGCCTCTAGAATCAAATATCTGTCTGGCTTTGATGTCAGTGATTAAACTCATTTCCTTCGTTTTTTACTATAGTTGTACTTTGTTTTTGCTTTGCTCTAACAAGTCCACAAACTCATCAAACAAATAAGTCGAGTCGTGGGGACCTGGAGAAGATTCTGGATGATACTGTACAGAAAAAGCAGGCTTTGTTCTCATTCGCATACCCTCTACCGTATTATCATTTAGGTTAACATGCGTAATTTCAACTTCCGGGTGATTCTTGAGTTGCTCTGCATCCACAACAAAACCATGGTTTTGGCTTGTAATTTCACACAAACCAGTCAATAAATTTTTTACTGGATGGTTTAAACCTCTGTGCCCGTTGTGCATTTTATAAGTAGCAATGCCATTCGCCTGTGCTAAAATTTGGTGGCCCATGCAGATACCGAACATAGGCTTTTCCTTCTGCAGTATCTGTTTCACACTGTTTACAGCATCTCTAGTCGCGGCAGGATCACCAGGACCATTTGAGATGAAATAACCATCTGGATTCCACTTCTCCATTTCTTCAAAAGAAGTGTTGTATGGGAAAACTTTAACTTCACATCCGCGCTTCATAAAATTGTTCAGGCTGTTTCTTTTAACTCCCAAGTCAAGCACAGCTACTCTAAATTTTACGTCTTCAGGCTTCAAATCATATACCTCTGGCGTACTTACATGCGATGAAAGTTCCAAACCGTCCATGGAAGGCACAGCACTTAACATCTTACGCAACTCCTCAATATCTGTTATTTCAGAAGATACAATGGCATTCATAGCTCCTTTGTCACGGATATGGCGTACCAGCGATCTTGTATCAATCTCACAGATACCTACCACACCGGCTTTTTCAAAATATTCTTGTAAAGAGCCCTCAGCGGTCTTTCTCGAAAAGAAGCTGGAGAAATCTTTACAGACCAGGCCGCTTATTTGCACCTTACCTGATTCTACTTCTTCTGGTTGTACACCATAGTTACCAACATGAGATACTGTAGTAACTACCATTTGACCATAGTAAGATGGATCCGTAAAAATTTCCTGGTAGCCAGTCATACCTGTGTTAAAGCAGAGTTCACCACCCGAAGTACCGATGCGGCCTAAGCTCTTACCCTTATATACTGTACCGTCTTCTAAAAGAAGGATAGCTTCAGAGGATGTATGTTTTTTCATTTTGTTATTTTTTTTACAAACATAAAAAAAGGGACACGACTTACGCCATGTCCCTTTAAAATATTTACAAACAGAGCTTATTGCGCATCTTTTGTATCTTCTGTAGTGTCAGCAGACGCAGCAGGGGCTTCTGTAGCCTCAGGAGCAGTAGTTGTAGCCTCGGCTACAGCGGCTGTATCTTCTGAAGACTTCTTCTTGCCACCACGACGGCGCGTTTTCTTAGCACCAGCAGCAGAATCACCAGAAGTTGACAACATATCCTCGTTGTAGTCTACAAGTTCGATAACACACATTTCTGCGTTGTCACCTAATCTGTATCCTGTTTTGATGATACGAGTGTAACCACCAGGTCTGTTAGCAATTTTAACTGATACTTCATCAAAAAGCTCTTTTACAGATTCTTTATCCTGAAGGTAGGCAAAAACCGTTCTTCTAGAGTGTGTGGTATCGCTTTTAGCTTTAGTAAGCAGGGGCTCTACATATTTGCGAAGTGCTTTTGCTTTTGCTACTGTAGTAGAAATACGCTTGTTAACAATTAAAGACGCTGCCATGTTAGATAGCATTGCCTTACGGTGTGAAGCGGTTCTTCCTAAGTGATTGAATTTTTTACCGTGTCTCATTATATTGAATTGTGCACGTGCATACCGTCAATCAACCTTTTCAGGGATTGGGAATTATGCCGTAGGATTTAATTAATCTTCCTCTAATTTATACTTAGAAAGGTCCATGCCGAAAGTTAAGCCTTTCTCCTGAACTAAGTTCTCTAATTCTGTCAAAGACTTTTTACCAAAGTTTCTGAACTTCATCATATCAGCGATGTCAAGCTGCACAAGATCACCGAGTGTTTTTATATCGGCAGCCTTTAGGCAGTTATAAGCACGCACTGAAAGATCCATATCCTGAAGAGATGTTTTAAGGACTTTGCGCATATGCAGCAGTTCCTCATCAACAGCCTCCTCTTCTTCTGGTTTAGCAGTCTCAAACGTCATTGTATTGTCTGAGAACAGCATGAAGTGTTGAATCAAAATGTTGGCCGCACCTTTAAGGGCATCCTCAGGGTGTATTGAACCATCTGTCTGAATGTCAAGAACAAGCTTCTCGTAGTCAGTCTTCTGCTCTACACGCGTGTTTTCAACACTAAACTTAACATTTTTGATCGGAGTATAAATAGCATCAATAGCGATCTGACCGAAAACTTGCTCAGTTGGCTTATTTTCATCAGCAGGAACGTAGCCACGTCCCTTTTGAATTGTCATCTCAAGCTCAAAGTTAATGCTTGAATCCAGGTTGCAAATTACAAGCTCTGGATTAAGCACTTCAAAACTCGTTGTGAAGTTATTGATGTCACCAGCTTTGAAAGTATCCTGACCGCTAATTGCAATCGTTATTCTTTCATCTACCATTTCGCTTATTTTTTTAAAGCGAACCATTTTCAGATTAAGAATAATGTCAGACACATCCTCAACTACTCCTTCAACAGAAGAAAATTCATGCAGTACACCACCAATGCGAATACTAGTAATGGCATATCCTTCTAATGATGAAAGAAGAATCCTTCGCAAAGCATTACCGATGGTTACCCCGTAACCCTTTTCAAGCGGCTTGAATTCAAATAAACCATGAAAGTCGTCGGCTTTTTCCATTACAACTTTCTCTGGCATTTGAAATGCTAATATTGACATACTTGCAGTGTTAAAGGTTAAAAATTGAATTAGCTGCTTACTTAGAGTAAAGCTCGACGATTAGCTGCTCCTGGATTTTCTCCGGGATTTGCTCTCTTTCTGGAGTAGCAATAAATTTACCAGCCATTTCGGTAGCGTTCCACTCTAACCAAGTAAACTGACGTGCATTACGCACCGTTAGACTTGTAGTGATAGCCTCTAAAGATTTAGACTTTTCACGTACAGCTATAACATCACCTACCTTAAGAGAATAAGAAGGGATATTAACAATTTCACCGTTAACTGTGATATGCTTGTGAAGAACGAACTGACGTGCAGATCTTCTTGTAGGAGCAATACCTAAGCGATAAACAGTGTTATCTAACCTAGACTCAAGTAACATTAGTAGGTTCTCACCAGTGATGCCACCTTTTCTGTGAGCTTTCTCGAACAAATTAGCAAATTGCTTTTCGAGAATGCCGTATATGTATTTTGCTTTCTGCTTCTCAGCTAACTGTACAGCGTATTCAGACAATTTCTTGCGGCGGCCACGACCGTGCTGCCCTGGAGGGTAGCTTTTCTTTTTCAGCGCCTTGCTAGGGCCGAAAATCTCCTCATTGAAACGTCTTGAGATTTTACTTTTTGGACCAGTATATCTTGCCATTTTTACTTCTCTTTTAGGAAATTAAACTCTTCTGCGTTTTGGTGGGCGGCAACCGTTGTGCGGCAATGGAGTAACATCTTTGATAGTAGTTACTTCGATACCTGTATTTTGCACTGTACGGATAGCAGACTCTCTACCTGCGCCAGGACCTTTAACAAATACTTCAGCTTTACGCATTCCAAGGTCATAAGCAACCTTAGCGCAATCGCCAGCAGCCATTTGTGCAGCATAAGGAGTGTTCTTTTTAGAACCCTTAAAGCCCATTTTACCAGCAGAAGCCCAAGAGATTACTTGTCCTGCATTATTGGTTACTGATATGATAATATTGTTGAAAGAAGCTTTGATGTGCACTTGGCCAGTTGGTTCAACAACTACGACACGCTTTTTAGCTTTATCTTTTCTTTTCTGAGCCATGATCAATTATTATTTAGAAGCCTTCTTCTTATTTGCAACTGTCTTACGCTTGCCTTTTCTCGTGCGAGAGTTGTTTTTGGTACGCTGACCACGAACTGGCAAACCTTTACGGTGTCTCAAACCACGGTAGCAACCTATATCAAGAAGACGCTTAATGTGCAGTTGAACTTCAGATCTCAAAACACCTTCTGTTTTGATTTCTGCTGCAATAATATTTCTGATCTCTCCGGCCTCGTCTTCAGTCCAGTCTTTTACCTTTTTGTCAAGATCCACCCCGGCTTTGCTCAAAATGTGTTTAGAAAGGCTGCGACCTATACCAAAAATATAAGTTAGCGCAATTTCACCTCTCTTGTTATCCGGAATATCTACTCCTGCTATTCTAGCCATAAAAATAAATTAACCTTGTCTTTGTTTATATCTTGGATTCTTTTTGTTGATTACATAAAGCTTCCCCTTGCGGCGGATAACTTTACAATCAGCACTTCTTTTTTTAACTGATGCTTTAACTTTCATTGGATTTATTTATATCGGTAAACAATTCTGCCTTTAGTAAGATCGTAAGGAGACATTTCCAATTTAACTCTATCACCTGGTAAAATTTTAATGTAATTCATTCGCATTTTACCGGAAATGTGCGCTACCACCTGATGACCATTCTCAAGCTCAACCCGAAACATTGCATTAGACAAAGCTTCTACGATAGTTCCGTCTTGCTCTATGGACGACTGTTTTGCCATTTATGAATTTTTAGCTTGTTCTATATAATCAAAAGTTGTCAAAATTTCCGCTTTATCCTTGCGTACTACAATAGTATGCTCAAAATGGGCGGAAGGCATATTATCTTTAGTACGGATTGTCCAACCATCATCTTCCTGAACAATTTGCCTCGTACCTAAATTAACCATAGGCTCTACTGCTAAAACCAAGCCATTTTGTAGCTTGACTCCCTGACCACGTTTGCCATAATTAGGAACCTCAGGAGCTTCATGAAGATTTCGACCTATACCATGACCTACTAATTCACGTACAACAGTAAAACTGTTTGTTTCAGCATGTTCTTGAATAGCATAGCTTAAGTCGCCCATACGATTGCCAACAACAGCTTTTTTAATACCTAGGTATAAAGACTCTTTAGTTATATCTAAGAGTTTCTGCACCTCAGGCTTGATCAAACCAACAGCATGAGTATAGGCACAATCACTATGGAAGCCATTTTTATAAACTCCACAATCTACAGATAAAATATCTCCTTCTTGTAGAATGTATTTACCTGGCATACCATGTACTACAACGGCATTAGTTGATATGCATAAACTATACTGAAAACCATTGTAATCTTTAAAAGATGGCTTACCACCGTTATCGAGAATAAACTCTTCTGCAACTTTATCAAGTTCCAGGGTAGAAATACCAGGTTTTATAAGACGAGCAATTTCGCCATGTGCTTTGCTTAAAATCAAAGCACTCTGGCGAATTAACTCAATTTCTTCTTCAGTTTTGTATAAAATCATTTACTAAGAAACCATTGCAATATTTTCTGTCCTGCCCCTAAGCTTTCCAGATTTCATCATACCATCATAATGCCTCATTAATAGATAACTTTCAACTTGTTGAAGAGTATCTAACACAACACCTACCATTATGATAAGAGAAGTTCCGCCAAAAAACTGTGAGAACTCTCTTGTAACACCAAGCAACATAGCGATTGATGGGAAGATGGCTACTAAGGCCAGATAAATTGCACCTGGTAATGTAATTCTTGTAAGAATAGTATCAATGTATTCAGAGGTAGAACGGCCTGGTTTAACACCAGGAACAAAACCACCGCTTCGCTTGAGATCATCAGCAATCTGATTAGGGTTTACACTTATAGCAGTATAAAAATATGTGAAAACAAGAATCAATAATCCAAATACAAGATTATACTGCCAAGATGTAAAGTCAGAGAAAGTTGCTCCGATATAATTTGCAGTCTCACTTGAATCAGCCCAGATAGATGCTATCATAGAAGGAAGAAACATTAAAGACTGTGCAAAGATAATTGGCATTACACCGGCAGCATTAACCTTAAGAGGTATAAACTGTCTCTGTCCACTATATAAAGAACTCGCACCAACTTGCTTGGCATATTGTACAGGAATTCTTCTAATAGCTTGAGTTAGCATAACAACAGACATAACAACAAGGAACAGAATTAAGAGTTCAAATAAGAACAACAAAGCGCCATTTAGTTGCTTTGACAAAAATTCTGCTACAATCGCTCCTGGGAAACGAGATACAATACCAATCATAATCAGCATTGAAATACCATTGCCAATACCTTTATCAGTGATTTTCTCACCTAACCACATACAGAAAACTGTTCCTGAAGTAAGAACAATCATAGATGTGATTGTAAAGAGCGTTGTGTTAATAGCTATTGCTTCAGCATTTATAGTTGCGACAAATCCAATTGCCTGTGCAAGCGTAATAACAATTGTCAGAACTCGAGTGATCTGGTTGATTTTCTTTCTACCAGATTCACCCTCCTTCTGCATTTTTTGGAAATATGGAACAGCAATAGTTAACAGTTGCAGTACGATAGAAGCCGAAATGTATGGCATTATACCTAGAGCAAAGATAGAAGCATTGCTAAAAGCTCCACCTAAGAAAGTATCTAATAATCCGAAAAGACCGGATGTATTAGCTTCTAGCTGTTTAGGATCAACACCAGGTAAAACAACAAAAGAACCTAGTCTAAAAATAGCTATAAAGAATACAGTATTTAAAATACGTACTCTAAGATCCTCTATAGCAAAAATGTTCTTTATCGTTGTTAAAAACTTCTTCATACCTATCGATTAGAGAGCAACTGTTTTACCGCCTGCTTTTTCAATTGATGATGATGCAGTTCCAGAGAAAGCGTGCGCATGAATTTCTACAGCTTTGTTTATCTCTCCTCTGCCCAATACTTTAACTTTATCATTTTTAGAAACTAATCCATGCGCTTTGAAGAAATCAAAGTTCATAACAGTCTCATTTGTTGACTCAGCTAAAGCTTGAATAATATCTAAATTGATAGCTTTATATTCAACACGGTTAATGTTTTTAAAGCCAAACTTAGGAACTCGTCTTTGAAGTGGCATTTGACCACCTTCAAAGCCTGCTTTCTGTGAATAACCTGAACGAGATTTAGCACCCTTATGTCCACGTGTAGAAGTACCACCTCTACCTGAACCAGTACCTCTGCCTATTCTCTTTCTGTTCTTTACAGAACCTTCCGCAGGTTTTAAAGAATGTAAATACATGTTTATTGTTCTTTAACGTCTACTAAATTGTGGACTTTTTTTACCATACCAGCAATCTGAGGCGTAAATTCTACAGATACTGATTTGCTTATCTTTCCTAAGCCAAGAGCTTTAATTGTAAGCTTCTGGTTTTTAGGTCTATCGATAATGCTCTTAACTTGAGTGATAGTTACTTTAGCCATTACAATTATCCGTTGAATACTTTATCTAAATTAACACCACGTTGCTGAGCTACAGCTAAAGGATCACGCATCTTAGAAAGAGCATCAAAAGTAGCTTTAACTACGTTATGTGGATTTGAAGATCCTTTTGATTTACAAAGAACGTCTTTGATACCAGCACTTTCAAGTACAGCACGCATTGCACCACCTGCTATAACACCTGTACCTGGTGCAGCTGGTTTAACAAGTACGAAACCTCCAGAGTATTTCCCTTCTTGTGAATGAGGAACAGTATTATGATACACAGGAACCTTAACAAGATTCTTTTTTGCATCATCAATACCTTTGGCGATAGCATCAGTTACTTCGTTAGCTTTACCTAAACCATAACCTACTACACCGTTTCCGTCACCAACAACCACGATAGCAGCAAAACTAAATCTTCTACCACCTTTAACAACCTTGGCTACACGGTTAATGGCAACTACTTTCTCTTTAAGCTCGATTTCGCTTGCCTTTACGCTTCGTATATTATTCTTCAACATAATTTTTAGAATTTAAGGCCTGCTTCACGAGCGCCTTCTGCCAATGATTTTACTTTACCATGATAAAGGTAACCGTTACGATCAAAAACTACTTGAGAAATGCCTTTCTCAATAGCTAGTCCAGCAATTGCCTGACCCACTTTTCCAGCAGTTTCTGTGTTAGCCTTCGCATCATCAAGTTTCACTGAAGAGGCAGCTGCTAGTGTCACACCAGTAGTGTCGTCGACTAATTGAGCGTATATAGCTTTGTTGCTACGGAACACCGTTAATCGTGGCCTTTCAGGAGTACCAGAAATTTTATTTCTGATACCCTTTTTTATTCTTAGTCTTCTGCTTAATTTATTAGTAGACATGATGATGATTATTTAGAAGCTGTCTTACCAGCTTTTCTTCTGATAACTTCACCTACGAAACGTATACCCTTACCTTTGTATGGCTCTACTTTACGAAGTGATCTTATTTTAGCAGCAACCTGACCAATCAATTGCTTATCATTAGACTCAAGAGTAATGATTGGGTTTTTACCTTTTTCAGTAACTGCTGTAGCAGAAACCTCAGAAGGCAAGCTCAGATAGATATTATGAGAATAGCCTAAAGCTAATTCCAAAACATTACCTTGTACTGTTGCTTTGTAACCAACACCAACAAGCTCCAACTGCTCTTTATAACCTTCACTTACACCAATTACCATGTTATTGATAAGTGATCTGTAAAGACCATGCATAGCCTTGTGACGCTTTTGCTCTGTAGGACGTTCTACAACAATTGTGTTTTCGTCCTGCTTTACAATTATATCTTTATCAACTGCAGTAGTAAGTTCACCTTTAGGTCCTTTTACTGTGATGATATTGTTATCACCGATGGCAATTTGAATATTGGTAGGCAGGGTGATTGGCAATTTACCTATACGTGACATTGTCTATCCTCCTATTAATATACATAACACAATACTTCGCCACCAATCTTAAGTGACTTAGCTTCCTTCTCTGTCATTACACCTTTAGAAGTAGAAAGCACAGCAATGCCAAGGCCATTTAAGACTCTTGGAAGCGTCTCGCTACCAGTGTACTTGCGTAGCCCTGGCTTACTAATCCTTTCTAATTTCACAATAGCTGATTGCTTTGTGCTAGGATTATACTTAAGAGCTATTTTGATTGTACCCTGAACACCAGCATCATCAAATTTATAACTTTGAATATAGCCTTTGTCGTACAATACTTTGGTGATCTCTTTTTTTATCTTGCTAGATGGTATTTCAACTATTCTGTGGTTCGCTTTGATAGCGTTACGCACTCTAGTTAAATAATCTGCTATTGGATCTGAGTTCATTATGAATACATTGAATAATGAATGCTTTATCTAAGCGAGGGGCAAAGATACAAATATCTTTTTATGATTCTTAGTATGTTAAGAAAAAACTTACCAGCTCGACTTTGTAACACCAGGAATTTTACCCATAGAGGCTAATTCTCTGAAAAGTACACGTGAAATACCGAACTTTCTCATGTATCCTCTTGGTCTGCCAGAGAGTTTGCATCGGTTGTGAAGTCTAACCGGTGATGCATTACGAGGCAATTTATCTAAAGCATCGTAATCTCCGTTGGCTTTTAGCTCAGCTCTCTTTGTAGCATATTTAGCTACTAGTTTTTGTCTTTTAAGCTCTCTAGCTTTTATTGCTTCTTTAGCCATGGTTATTTTCTGATATTAGCGAATGGCATACCAAATGCTTTAAGCAATTCGTAGCTCTCTTCGTCAGTTTTAGCTGTTGTAACAAATGTAATATCCATTCCAGAAATAGCTTTGATCTTATCGATGCTAATCTCTGGGAAGATAATTTGCTCTTTTACACCTAGAGTATAGTTACCGCGACCATCAAAGCCTTTATCGTTAACACCTCTAAAGTCACGTACACGAGGAAGAGCGATAGTCAAAAGACGGTCAAGGAACTCATACATCTTCTCGCCACGCAATGTAACACGAGCACCAATTGGCATGCCTTCACGCAACTTGAAGTTTGAAACAGACTTTTTTGCGATTGTAGCAACTGCCTTTTGGCCAGTAATAGTAGTAAGTTCATCTACACCAATATCAACCAATTTCTTGTCAGAAACAGCAGAGCCAATTCCTTTATTGATTGATATCTTAGTGATTTTAGGAACCTGCATTATGTTCTTATACTGGAACTTTTCTTTCAAGGCAGGCACTACCTCATTCTGATATTTTTCTTTTAATCTTGTAGTAGCCATGTTAGATTACCTCCCCTGTCTTTTTAGAATAACGCTCTGTTTTACCTTCGCTGTTTGTTCTTGTAGCAGCTTTAGTAGTCTCACCTGACTTTGGATCAACAAGTGCCACATTACTAGCATGCATAGGAGCTTCTACTTTCTCAATACCTCCCTGTGGATTTTTAGCACTAGGTTTCTGGTGCTTTGTCACAAGGTTAAGGCCTTCGATAGTAACTCTTTGCTTCTCAATATTAACAGCAATAATACGGCCTGTCTTACCGCGATCGTCACCGGCTATAACTTTAACTGTATCGCCAGTTTTTACATGAAGTTTTTTCTTATTCATTTTAATCTGAATTTTATGTTATAGAACTTCAGGTGCTAACGAAACAATTTTCATGAATTGCTTTTCACGAAGTTCACGTGCAACCGGGCCGAAGATACGCGTACCACGTGGTTCATTATTCGCGTTAAGTAAAACAGCTGCATTATCGTCGAAACGAATATATGAACCGTCTTTTCTTCTAACCTCTTTCTTTGTTCTTACAATAACTGCTTTAGAAACAGTTCCCTTTTTAACGTTGCCAGAAGAAAGGGCTGACTTTACAGTTACTACAATTTTATCGCCTACAGAGGCGTATTTTTTACCAGTACCGCCTAGTACACGGATACAAAGGACTTCCTTGGCACCGCTGTTGTCAGCTACACTTAGTCTTGATTCCTGCTGTATCATATTACTTAGCCCTTTCTATAATTTCAACTAAACGCCAGTTCTTGTTCTTGCTGAGCGGACGAGTCTCCTGGATACGTACAATGTCTCCAATATTACACTCGTTCTTCTCGTCGTGTGCCATGAACTTGTTAGACTTGCTAACAAACTTACCATACATAGGGTGCTTCATTCTGCTTTCCACCAGTACAGTAATAGATTTGTCCATCTTGTTGCTAACAACCTTACCGCTTCTTTCTTTTCTTAGGTTTCTCTCCATGATCTTAATACGTCTTAAGAGTTAGCTTCAATTTCACGACGACGAACTTCAGTATTCAATCGAGCAATGTTACGCTTCGTATCGCGGATCTTCATTGGGTTCTCGAGAGGAGATATGGCGTGTGCAAAACGCATGGCATGCAGGCTTGATCTCTCAGCGCTAAGCTTTTCTTGCAGTTCTTCGGCAGAATAAGCTTTTATCTCAGAATTTTTCATTATTTCTCAACGTAATCTCTACGTACTACAATTTTTGATTTTACTGGTAGTTTCTGAGCAGCTAGTCTTAATGACTCTTTTGCTACCTCTAAAGAAACACCATCGGACTCGAACATGATCGTACCAGGCTTAACTACTGCTACCCAATACTCCGGAGAACCTTTACCCTTACCCATACGAACCTCAGCAGGTTTCTTAGTGATAGGCTTGTCAGGGAAAATGCGGATCCAAACTTGACCCTCACGTTTCATTGCTCTTGTCATGGCGATACGTGCTGCCTCAATTTGGCGAGAAGTAATCCATGATGCTTCAAGAGATTTTATAGCGAAAGAACCGAACGCAATAGTGCTGCCTCTATGAGCCAGCCCCTTTACGCGGCCTTTTTGCATTTTTCTATATTTTGTCCTTCTAGGCTGTAACATTTTCTAAAACTTATAATGTTAAAACTTAATTATTGACGACGCTTACGCTTAGGAGCACCTTCACCAGGTCCACCTTTTTTGTTGCGACGGTCACCACCTCGTCTGTCATTAGGAGCAGATCCAGGTCCTTTGCTTTCTAAGCCAGCGTTTGGAGTAAGATCTTTCTTACCATAAACCTCGCCTTTAAAGATCCAAACCTTGATACCAATTTTACCATATACAGTTTGAGCTTCTGAAAGCGCATAATCAATGTCAGCACGAAGCGTATGAAGAGGAGTTCTTCCTTCTTTGTAATGCTCTGTTCTTGCCATCTCAGCGCCACCTAAACGACCTGAAACCTGTACTTTGATACCTTCGGCACCTACTCTTAGCGCAGAAGCAATTGCTTGCTTCATGGCACGACGGAAAGAGATCCTAGCTTGTAGCTGCTGCGCGATTGACTCACCTACCAACTTAGCATCTAACTCAGGTCGCTTAATTTCAAAGATATTAATC
>NZ_JBHTLD010000045.1:0-24916 GCF_042678745.1 Pontibacter rugosus
TTTTATTTAAAACTTAAAGATGGTAACATAGGGTGCAATAAAAATTCAATTTTTACTTCTAATGAAGTTTTTAAGAGCAGTACTGGTATAGCTATATGAGTAGCTCCTAAAGGTATATCCTCTACTTCAGCTTTTATTTATGCCGTAGATGTCGTATCATCGCTGCTAACACTACAAATTACCCATGCAACTTTACCAACACGAAGAAGATAACAATCCTTTACCCCTTGACTATGCCCGCTTCTGGACACGCCTTTCTGCTTTTTTTGTAGATGCCCTTGCCATGTCGCTGGTATTGGCTCTATTTGTTCCTTTACTTGGCTTACCCTTGGCCCCAGAGTTAGATGATTTCGAGAATAGAATAAAGCTCCAGGGAATCAGCGCTTTTGTTGGTTGGCTTTACTATGCCGGCTTTGAGAGTTCAGCCAAACAAGCCACACCTGGAAAGCAATTGTTTGGAATTTTTGTAACGGATACACAAGGCTATCGTCTGTCGTTTGCCCGTGCCAGTGGTCGCTATTTTGGTAAGATGCTATCTGGTCTGATACTTTTGATCGGATATATTATGGCTGCTTTTACCAAGCGTCGTCAGGCCCTGCACGATATGCTGGCAAGCACACTGGTATTTCAGCACCCAGGTAACAAACCGCCTGTTGCTTAAACGCAAATCAGACAGATACTCCGTTGGTTTTATGGTGGCATGCTCTGAAATGAATCATCTCAAGCACAATTCGTAAGTATAAAATACTGATTATTATAAATTTAGAAACAGTAATTTACTTTTAACTGCAACTTAGTGCCCGTCTGCAAGTATAGAAAGGTCCCCTACTTAATAATTTAGAGAACCTATGCAGGCAACTTATACGCAAACAAATACTAAGAGCGAACTCGCTAATCCTGGGCCCCGGCTCATAGCTTTTTCGCTGGATGTGCTACTCCTGATTACCTTGGTTGGTCTTGCTGATTACTTTACTTTCAGTACCGATGAGAAAGCGCTGCTGCTAAAGCCGGAGCGACTCCTGCACCTATTGTTAAGCTGGCTATACTTTGCAGGTGCTGAAACCTGCTCTTGCCAGGGCACCATAGGTAAATTTTTATTGAACTTACGTGTCACAGCTACCTCTGGACAGCGGCTTTCGTTTAAAGCTGCCAGTATCAGATTTTTCGCTAAACCGGCTACTGCTTTTATAACAATGGTGCGTTTCCTGGTAGGAGCCCCCAATGATACCCGCCGCACACTACATGATCGTTTAGCTAACGCTCAGGTAGTGCGCCGCTAATCAGGGCTTACCTGCCTGCCCTTCGTAGTGCAGCATGGTGATGTTAAACATGGGGTCGGCATTCCAGTTTTCTGCCTTGATACGCTTATGCAGTATATCCTGCACAAGTTTCTTTACCTGCTCATCTGACAGCGAATCGTTGCGGTTATAAAGGTACAACTCACAAATCACGGGGTTTAGGTTGGGTAGCGTGCCTCGCGTAAATCGTGCGCTTACTTCAATGGTTTCTATACCGTCCAGCTTATTTAACTCTGTGCGCATCACCTCTGTAATACGTGTATTCAAGCTAGCCTTTTGTAAACCTGGTTGGTTTGAAAACTGCCAAAACAGCATTCCTGCCACTACCAGGGCAGATACTCCCATGGATAACTTAAACACATACTCCTGGCCTGTAGCAAAGCGCACCCCTCTCACTGTTATCTTACCCATCATCCTGAATACAAGTGCCGCGGTAAGTTGTATGACAGCCAGCTGAAAAATGAGCAGAAAAACACCGCTCCGGATAAGTTGCCAGTTGCCAAAATTCAAAGACATACCTATCAAGCCGGTAGGTGGCGCCAACGAAGCCGCCACAAGCATTCCTACTGCCGCCCCTGAAACCAGACTATCTCTCTCAGACTGAATCAGGTTTACAGCCCCGGCCACTCCTGCCGCCAAAGGCAACAGAAACGTTACAACCGAAATATGGCTCACACTGATCATCAATGTGGTAGCATGCTCGTGCTGCATCAGCAAAGAAATCACAAAAGTGGTAAGTATGGCTGTGCCTATCGCCATAAAGTAGCGGAGCAAACTCTGCTTCAGCAGGTTTATTTTACCCGCCGCAGCACCTAAGGCAGCGTTCATGGCAGGTCCGGCAAACGGAGATACTAACATAGCCGCCACAAGCAAATAGCTTGTGTTCGTGTAAAAGCCAACCCATACCAGTATAGCACCGGCAATAGAATAAATCAGTAAGCCTGTCTTGGAACCTACACTCTGCAAGCCTCCTAAAAAGATCTCTATCGGGCTCCTGTTCGATACATCCGTTACCTGATCAGGGGCACTTTCCTGTGGTGGGTACAAGGTGATGATCCCTCTTGGAATAAGGTTGATCTCCGCATCTGGATAGGAGCTGATGCTATCTATGAATTTACTTACTTTCTGATTGTTCAAGTGTATGGTTACCAACTCTCCATCATGCAGCGGCTGCACCATTAAGTTTTTTGCTTGGTATTGTTCTGCAATTTTCCTGATCTCCTCTCCTTCGCCATCTTTCACTCTTATTGTTAATCTGCGCATAAATTTTCAGTTTTTATACTTGTTACTACGGAGGCGAGGCCTGTATGAGTTAGCGTAAAATGCAAAAAGGCCCCTGCCATACGTTTGGCAGGGGCCTTTTCAGCAAATATTGTACGGCTTTAGCGGCTAGCCTTACCGTAGTTGCTTGTTTCTACTGTGGCGGTACCGTCGGCAGCTATGGTAATTTTAAACAGGTAATCATACTCCAGCTCCGAGATGTCTGATACAGGTCGCTTTGCCCCAAATGCTTCTATGATCGGTAAGAGAGTATTGGAGTGTGCCGCTACCACTAGTGTGTGCCCTTTATCGTTTTGCAGAACCTTATCTCTGAGCCCATTGAAATCATGTGCTTCGTACTGCCTTATTTCCAGGTTTTTAACTTCTGCCAGCGGTATAAGCGTGCTTTTGGTTCTGGTATACTTTGTAGCATATAAGGCATCTACCTCTTGCTCCTGTAGCAGCGAACGCAAAGCTTCTGCTCTTGCCGTTCCCTCTGCTGTCAGCCCTGGATTTTCGTTGGACGGGTCAGAAATGTCTTTTTCGGCGTGGCGCACCAGGTACAGGACGGTAGGCTGGCCATTGTTATCGGCAGGGTTCACCACGGGCATTGCGCCCTCCTGCCCCGTAGGAGACTGACGACAAGCCACAGAGAGTAGCAGCAAGATGATAAACCAGCCATGCTGTAGTAGTTGTTTTTTCATGTAATAACTGTTCAAGGTTAGCGTGTATGTGTTTAGTATATTTTAAGATTGAGAGAGCTGCTCTCCTGCCAGCTGTACTTCAGCGGCATCCTGCTTCCGCCCCTTTTGCTGCAAAAGACTTACTAAACGCTGCCGGGCATCCAGCTGGTAGGGATATAGCAGCAAGGCTTTTTTGTAATTTTGTATAGCATTGTTGATCCTGCCTTTGGCCTCCTGCATGCGTGCACGCGCTATTAGCTGCTGCGCCTGCTCTACCACTGTTTCAGGCTTTTGCATTTGCTTCAGGGCGGCATTGGCTTTATCAGTTTCGCCGAGTTCTGCCAAGACGGGCACCAACAGGTATAACTCCTCATCTGCTACTTTTACTTTGCCATCTAAAAGTGATTGTGCCGTGGCTCGGGCAGCATCCCTGTCTTTTAGCTGTAGTTGATAAGCTGCCATGCGCACCGTATAATCTGCTCTTGGCGAGCCGGATGCCGTTAATATCCGTTGCGCTTCTGCCAGCGTTTCAAGAGCTGCTTTATACTTGCCTTGTGCCGCCAGCACATCAGCATATTGCTTTCTCAAACTGTAATTCTGCGGCTTCAACGCTACTAATCTGCCCAGTTCCAGCTCCGGCTCTCCTGCCTTGCTGGTTGTACCTTTTAGCCAGTTGCTATAGGCCAATGCTTCATCGCGGCGGTCGCGGAGATAGGTAGAAATGGTGGGAGCGTTCTCTACGTAAGCTTCTGCCACAGCTATGGCCTCCGGCACCATCCCATAAGCTATAAAAAACTCACGGAAGCGTTGATTGGTATAAGCTTTGGTCAGCGGGTCTGTTTCCAGGTCAGAGGCACGCTTGTACAGCTCTATTTGGCTCATCAGAGCATCATGGGCATTTAGCTTGCCGCTGCGTTTCATCTCTTCCTGCAAAGCAGCCTCCGCCACATATACAGGCGCATACTTGGGATCAATATTTCTGGCACGCTCCAACCATGCCTTCGCCTCTTTAAAATGCTGCTGCTCCTGCTTTACATGGGCATAAGCCAGCATGGCAGGTTGATAAGCTTTGTCCCAGGTTAAGGCACTGTCTAAGTAGGCAGTTGCTTTCTGAAGGTCTTTCTGGCGTTGTGCCTGCTCCGCCATGTTTAAGTATACTTGTGCCCAATTGCTTGCCATGGCCTGCTTATCTCCAGCCAGGTAAGCCTGCTGTCGCTTTACCAGCCCATCCAGAAACGTATAAAGCTCAGGGTCTTTGGCTTTCAGGTCAGAGGTGGTATTGATTGATTTATGATTGAGGGGATGTACTTTTACCGGCTCAAAATAGGCTGGGTAGGTTTGAGCCAGGTACTCATGCTCGTTGTTGGCAGAGTAATAATCCAGCGTTCGGTTTTGCTGCATAGCTTGGTTATAAAGTCGCCGTACTTCCCGCTTTTCCGCATCTGTAAATACGCTCTGATGGAAAAGGTGCACGTACTCGTGCAGCACCACATTGCGCTCCAGGTAAGAGCCCCGCACCACGTACTCAATGCCAGCTGCCCCACTTCCTACTCCCCGTATGTCCATCCATTGGCGGTTATCGAATGTAGTTGCCTGCCGGAAGTATGGTGAGCCCATGGCAATGGCTAAGTCAGTATGCAAGGGAGGAATCACAAACTTCTCCCCTTGTTTGGATAGGAACGGAAAGTATACAATACTCTCATATAACTGCGACCACACCATCTGCTGCACCTCTTTGCCAGGATAATAAGCCACATCCGGGAAAACTCTTGTGAAGTTAACCGGATCCTTGATTTCAGTTTGTGTCACTACCTGGTGCAGCGAGTCGTAGTTGTGCAGGTAGGTCAGTTGTTTTTGCTTGATTACGGCAGCCAGTGCGTTATGAGCGGGTCCGTAATGTTCTTTATGGCGCAGTATACGCTGAAAAATAGCCTGGGCAGAGTCAAGCCTTTCCTGCCGGTTCATATCGAAGGCCATGTAATAGGCCGAACCACGTAACATAGCAGGCAATACAGATTTCGCATACTTTTGCTGTACCGTCTGTATCTCTTTTAATGCCTCCTGAAGCTTGTTTTCAGAAAGTAGTTTATCGGCAGGCTTCAAAGCTGCCCGTACATCTTCATCTTCAGGTTGAATATAATCGGCATAGGTTAGGTTCGTGTGTCCGTTCCCCCAGTGCCAGTGCGTCACATAGTGTAAAGGATTTAGTTCCAGTGCCAGCTCCCACTGTGCCGCCATTGCGTTCAGTTGTGTGGCATCTACACGCCGCCAAATCGCATAACCGTAGTTAAAACGGGCATCTGCGTTGAAAGGGTCCAGGCTCAGGCTGTTAATCAGCGGCTGCTCTGCCAACTCCGGCTTCTGGTTCCAGAAATGCACATCAGACTCCAGCAGGTAAGCCTGGGCGTTCTCAGGATTCCACTTCTGTACTTGCTTTGCCCAGGATAAAGCTTCGTCATATCTTTTCTGCAGCATCAGGATACGGCCTAATGCCAGTGCAGCGGCTTCGTCTTTTGGGTTCTTTTGGAGTAGGGTATTTGCTGTTGTTTTGGCCTTCTCCAGTTCCCATGCCTGTACCTGTAGCTTACTTTGCAGCAACAGTGCCTCGTGCTCTTGCGGGGCCTTTTGCAATACCTCCTGCACCAGCGCCTTTGCCTGCTCAAACTTGTTTTGAAGTATAAATAGCCTTGCCTGTGCCAGTTTTGTAGCCGGGTTAGGCTTAGCTGTTTGCAGCACCTGCTCCGCCTCTTGCCACGCCCCCAGTTCCAGCAGGCGTGTAGCTTTTGTAGACGGATTCATACTTGATCTAAGAACTTGCTGCCGTTCCTGCTGCAACTTTTGACGCACCTCCGGCACCTCATCAGGATGTTGGGCAAAGGCTGGCAAACAGGCTAAAAGAGCTGCTGAAAAGAACAGTACTTTTTTGGGAACAGACAACATAGGAAGGAAGCTTAAAGATATAAGCTATAAAAATAGAAACTTCCTGCAATTGATGAAAGGCAAATGGCATTATCTTCCGAATTCACAGTCTAAACTCTAAAATTGCACAGGAGCACACCCCAATGCCTTATAAAAACATCTGTATTGGATATGTAAACTTACTACACGCAGCCTCTCACTTAAATTTGACTGTAAAAACATGTTGGCTTTCCTCATAAGTATAAAGTATCCGCCAGCCGTGCAGCGTGCAGATTTCCTTTACAATAGCTAAGCCTAAACCATTAGAAGTATTGCTTTGATGTGACTTCTTAAAGCGCCTGAACAGTTGCTCCTGCGACAGCTCCATTTCCGGCCCTGTGTTGCTAACAGTAAGTTCAGAAGCGGTTAAGGAAACGTGTACTGCGCCAGCAGCAGGTGTATACTTCAGCGCGTTTGCCAACAAGTTTGACAGCAGCGTTTCGCACAGGTATTGGTTTGCCTGCAGGCGTAGCGGTTGGCAACTTAGCGACAGGTTTGCTTCACGCAGGGCAAATAACTCCTCCATCTGCTCTACCTGTGCCTGTATTAACAGACAAAAGTCAAATTCCTGCTTAGCTGTAAATGTCCTGTTTTCAAGCTTGGCCAGCAACAGCAGACTTTTATTAAGCCTGGATAAGCGCTCTACACCAGATTTGGCATGAACAATGTGTGCAGCCATTTCCTCAGAAACAGGGTACTGGCTTAGCCTGTCCAGCTTAGAGCGGATAATTGCCAGGGGAGTCTGTGTTTCATGTGAGACGTTTTCTGTGAACTCGCGTAAGGTCGTATACTCCTGCCAACTCCTTTGCGTCATTTCCTCTAAAACCTCCCGCAATTCTTCAAACTCACGGATATTGGATTGGCGCAACTTAACGGGCAGGGGAGCACTGAGCGTGAACCTCTTCAACGTATTCAGGTTTTTAAAAAACGGTTGCCATATTGTTCTGGCGGCCAGGTAATTGATAGCTGCTCCGGCAGCTATCAGCAGCACCGCTATTCCAAAAAACACCCATGCAATTGTGTTTGTAAACTCCTGCCAGCCAAGGTGAGAATCCATGACCATGATGCGGTAATTCTGCCCATTTATAACGTCTGTTTTCCGAAGGTATTTGTACTCTTCTTCCATATCCTGTACCCGATCATACACCAGGGTATCCCCTAACTTTTCAGATGGGGCTACTGCCAGAGATACTACTTCAATTGTGCTGAGAGGAATAGAAGGCATAGTGCCCTTCGATATCATTTCCGTTGCCAAGTCATACTGCAGGCGCAGCTCCTCGTTTATTTCATCATCTACCAGTTTATGCAGGACAAGCATTAGCGTAACGCCCGCTGCAATTAGAATAAGCGTGGTGGCCAGCAGGTATAGCAGTGTGGTTTTATGTAATAGTTTCACTGGTTGGCTGTCCACTTATACCCCATCCCATACACTGTTTTAATATAGTCGTTGCCGATGCTGCTTATTAATTTACGCCGCAGGTTTTTAATGTGCATGTAAACGAAGTTATAGTTGTCATTCATGTCATAGTTATCACCCCAAAGGTGCTCTGCTATGGCTTGCTGGCTCAGCAGGCGGTTTTTATTGATGATAAAGTATAGCAGTAGCTCGTACTCTTTCTTGGTTAAGGTTATCTTCTTATCGTCAGACAGCACTTCTTTTGCCTGCGTATCCACTGTAATTTCGGCAAAAGTAATAGACGAGCTTCCCTTAAAATCCTTCCGCCGGATCAGCGCATTTACACGCGCATTCAATTCTTCCATGTGAAAAGGTTTTGTCAGGTAATCATCTGCGCCAAGATCAAATCCGGTGAGTTTATCATCCAATGAGTTTTTGGCAGAAACAATCACGACTCCTGTTTCAGGATGCAACGATTTTAACTTTCTTAGCAGCTGCAGCCCATTGCCCCCCGGCAGTGTAATATCCAGCACCAGCACATCATAAGCATAGAGCCCCACTTTATCTTCTGCGGTAGCATAGGTGGATGCCTTCTCACATAGGAAGCCATTTTCCTGCATATAATGCTCCATCTCCTCCAGCAGCGCTGGCTCATCTTCAACTAACAACAATTTCATACTTACTAAATAGCGCTCATTATCACCTACTCCGCCTCTACTACAATACTAACGGAAACGACAATATACGGCAATACCTTAACCTTGTACCTGTCTGATTATCATCTTTGCGAACAAAAAAAGGCTGATTACCACAAAGAGGTAAGCTAAAAATCAATCTACAGATTTTCTACAGATTCTACCAGTTTATTAGCATCCGCAACCGCAGTAAGGTACTACGGTGCACCTTAACTGACGCTCACAAACTGACACGGTAGACATGAAATCTAAGCTACACATTCTTGTGACGGGGAGTGCCGGTTTTATCGGACACCACCTGATGCTGGCGCTACAGCAAAGCGGCCACTCCACCGTAGGGCTGGACTCCCTTAACAGCTACTATGACCCAGCTTTGAAGTATAGGCGGTTAGAACTGCAGGGCTTCTGCCAAGAAAGTATAAAGCCTAACCAACTGTTAACCAGCACTTCTGCCTTCAACTCATCTTTTGTGCAGCTAGATCTGGTAAATGCGGAGGCACTGCAGCACCTGTTTGCAAGCCAGCGCTTTGATGTTGTGATTAACCTGGCAGCACAAGCTGGGGTGCGCCACAGCTTGGAGCATCCGGAACAGTATGTATCCAGTAACCTAGTTGGGTTTGCAAACCTGCTCGAATGTGTCCGCCGCCATACTATACAACACTTTTTATTTGCCTCCTCCAGCTCGGTATATGGGCTAAATAAAGAGATTCCTTTCCAGACAGATCAGCAGACAGATGCGCCGGTATCTTTTTATGCAGCGACTAAAAAGGCAAACGAGGCGATGGCGCATAGCTATGCCCATTTGTATGGCATTCCTACTACAGGTCTCCGCTTTTTTACCGTCTATGGCCCCTGGGGTAGGCCTGATATGGCCTACTATAGCTTCGCCAAAGCCATTGCGGCAGGCACTCCCATACAGTTGTTTAACCATGGCGACATGCTTCGTGATTTTACTTATGTAAGTGATGTGGTAGAGAGTATTCTCAGGTTATTAAAATCCGCACCACAAATAGCAACATCAAGTGCGCCATACAAGCTGTACAATATCGGGAACAACAAGCCGGTACAACTGCTGGAGATGGTTAATACGCTGGAAAGGCTATTGGACCAAAGAGCTATTCTGGACCTTAAACCAATGCAACCCGGAGATGTAAAGGTTACTTTCGCCAACGTAGACGAACTGATAAAAGCCACTGGTTACAGCCCTAACACTTCGCTGCAGCAGGGTTTAGCTGCGTTTGTTACATGGTTTAAGGCTTACCACCAGCTAGAGGAGCAAATCTTACAAATAGCTAGTTAGGTAGTTGACCAAACTTAGCATTGTAAGTTTCTTCAAACTGCCGCATTAGCCTAAGAAAGATCATCAGCCAGAGGAAGCCCATGGCGAAGCCAGCCAGTACGTCGGTGGCATAATGCACCTTCAGGTATATGCGGCTAAAACCGATAAGCAGAATGAGCAACGAAAGGCTAAAGACAAGTAACCAGCGCCACACCTGCTGATGTACGGTGCGCCAGACAACATAGATCAGCACACCGTAAAAGGCTCCGCCAATCATGGCATGGCCACTTGGGAAAGAGAGTCCCGCTTGCTGCAACATGGCAAAGCTTGGCCTAGGCCGCTCAAAGAAGCGTTTCATCAGTTGATTCAGGATGGAGGTAGAAAGAGCGACGAGCAGTACTTGCAGCCCG
Source organism: Pontibacter rugosus (assembly GCF_042678745.1). Taxonomy (NCBI): domain Bacteria; kingdom Pseudomonadati; phylum Bacteroidota; class Cytophagia; order Cytophagales; family Hymenobacteraceae; genus Pontibacter; species Pontibacter rugosus. The sequence continues at coordinate 9,980 of NZ_JBHTLD010000045.1, forward strand.
TGCCAGCGCAGGTGCCGGAAGAAGCAGAAAACCAGCACCACCAGCGGTGGCGCAATGAAAAGGTATTCTGCTGAGGCAAAGAAGGTAAGTATAAACATGGCCTTTGTCATAGCGGGCGAGGCCAGTTGGTCGGCAAAGGAAAATAGGGCATCATCGAGCGCTGAATTTGGGACAGCGAAAACGATGTAGGCCATGAAAAGGAATAGAAGCAGGCAAATTAACAGCGCAAGCCCCAGCACTACTACCTCGGTAGAGACAAGGGCTACGAGTCGGAGAAAAGGTTGAAAGCGGCGCTTCATCTCAGCTTAGTACGCGCTGCAATGGCAGGAGTTAACACACTGCCCAGGCTGTTTTAGATAAATGATTTATTAAAGTTGATTCAGCATGATTAACCAAACCATAGCTACAGTTTCGCTCACCATACTTGTACCTGTGTTCAATGAGGAAGGCTGTCTGCAGCGTTTCCGAGAGGCCATGGATGCGTTTCTAGCGCAGTCGCCAGTGGCTGCACACGTGCTGTTTGTGAATGATGGCTCCACAGATAACAGCCTGCCGCTGATCCGTGAGATTTGCCAGCACAGCCCCGGCTACAGCTATATTTCGCTGGACCGCAACAGGGGCTTAAGCACAGCTATCAAAGCCGGTATAAACTATAGCCAAACCACGCATATAGGTTACATAGATTCTGACCTGCAAACCTCGCCGCTGGATTTTATGCTGCTGCTGGAGCACGTGCAGCAGTATGAGATGGTGATTGGCATCCGTGCAAAACGGAAAGATACTTTCGTCAAGAAGCTATCCTCCAGGATTGCCAACAGCTTCCGCCGCTATATGATCAAAGATGGCATAGAAGACACCGGTTGCCCACTTAAAATCATGGATGCCGCTTACGCCAAACGCGTGCCGTTCTTTGACGGGATGCACCGCTTCCTGCCTGCGCTGATACAACTGCAGGGTGGCAGCGTAAAGCAGCTACCGGTACAGCACTTTGAACGCTATGCTGGTTACTCTAAATACCACCTGTTCAACCGCCTATGGGGCCCGCTGAATGACACCTTTGCCTTTAGATGGATGCGCAAGCGCTACATCAACTATAGCATTGCAGAAGAGTTAGAGAACCAGCCTGTTGCCAATGGACATATCTGAGATGCTCATTTACGGGGTGGGGCTGCTGGCGCAACTGCTGTTTTCAGCTCGTATCCTGATCCAGTGGGTCAGCTCTGAGAAAGCTGGCAAAGTGCTTTCGCCTACCTCCTTCTGGACCACCAGTCTGATAGCTTCTATCCTGCTAATGGCTTATGGAGCCCTGCGTAACGATTTAGTGATTATTGGAGGGCAGTTTATCTCTTACTTCATCTACCTGCGCAATATTAAGCTAAAGCACATGTGGGACGATTTGGCCGCACCTGTGCGTTGGGGAGCGATTTTGTTTCCGTTTCTGGCACTTATATGGCTGCTATGGAGCGATAAGTACAGCTTTAGCTATATTATGGAACACAGCAAGATCTCCGGGGCACTTATTGCCTGGGGTGGTGCAGGCCAGTTGATCTTTACGCTGCGCTTTGTCTATCAATGGTATTATGCTGAGCGGCTGCAGGAGTCTGTTATTCCGAACGGATTTTGGGTGATAAGCCTGGTGGGCAGCCTCATGATTATGTCTTATGCCGTTATGCGCATTGATCCGGTGCTCTTCCTGGGGCAGATATTTGGGGTAGTAGCCTACAGCCGTAATTTTATACTTGGGCAACGCGAACAAGCTGCTCAACAACCTTCTACATCAAACTAACACCATGCTTCACCCCGACACAAGGCACAGCAACCAACTGCTGTATGGCCTGCTGCTCGTGCTGTTTCTGTTTCTGCTTTACAACTTAGGTGGTTGGGGAGTGATTGAAACCAGTGAGGCCCGCTATGCTGAAATCAGCCGCGAGATGTGGCTGAGCGGCGACTGGTTGCACCCACGCCTGCTAGGCATTCAGCACTTCCACAAGCCACCGGTTACATACATCATTTCGGCTTTAGGCATGGAGCTTTTTGGCCCTGACGCTTTCGGAGCAAGGTTTTTTCTCCAGGTTTCCTTGGTAGTGCAAGTATGGCTGGTTTACCTGATCGGCAAAGAGATGTTTAAAGAGCAGCGGCAGGCGTTAACAGCTGCCGTGGTATACCTTACCATTCCAGCCGTATTACTATCTGCCCGCAACCTTACCACAGACTCTTTTCTGACAACGTTTGAGCTGGCGGCAATTTATACCTGGCTTAAGTATAAGGGCGATACAAAAACTCGTTGGTTGTACGCCTTTTACCTGTTGCTGGCTCTGGCGTTCCTAACCAAAGGGCCAGTAGGTTTGATATTCACGATACTTGTAGCCATTGGATGGGGTTCGTCTAGGGCAGGTAACAAACCATCTTCTACATGGCATCATCTACCGGGTTTGCTGCTTTTTCTGGTCATAGGTAGTTCCTGGTATGCATACCTCATGTGGCAGGATCCGCAATTAGTAGATTATTTTCTGTTTAAGCACACAGTGCAGCGCTATGCTAACCCTGAAACCTTCGGCCGCTCTAAGCCCTGGTGGTTTTACCTGGTGCTGGCACCGCTGCTTAGCTTGCCTTGGTCTGCTATGCTGTTGCTAAAAATCAAACAGCTAAAGGCCTTACCAAAGCAGCTGAAACGACTTTTTATACTTTGGATACTGGTGCCGCTGCTGTTCTTTTCGTTCTCTGGCTCTAAGCTTATACTTTACATATTGCCTGTTTTTGCAGGTCAAGCCTTACTTACGGCCTGGGTACTTTCAGCATTGCCTCAGGCATCGCTCACCAAGATAATGCAGGCTAGCTTTGCTTATCTTTTACTGTTGGCAGTTGCCTTACTAGCTGCACCTCTTTTGCCTATTGGTGTGACTCTTCCGTGGTGGGTGCTCCTGTTTCCTGTATTAATGCTGGTGGGCCTGTTTATACTTTGGAAGCAGGAGCAGCCACCACTACTAAAACTGATGCTAGCCGTGGTGATGTTTACACTTCTACTACTACCTTACTCTACGCACCTGTTTGGCTATAACCCTGATTTCACCAACGGCAGCAGAACCATAGCAAGTGCCATACAGGAACATCAACTAGAGCATCGACCTATTCTGGTCTACAACAAACTTCTACCTTCGCTCGCCTTTGAGCTGAATCGCAGTATTATTTCGCTGGAGGATGGCAGCAGCAAGCTGGAGCGGGAAATTCAGTTTGAGCAGGATGAGAAGTGGCGGGAACAGCTGCTAAACTTAGACCGTGGTGCGGATAAGCAACGCCTGCAGCAACTGCTGAGGCAACAGCCGGTACTGGTACTGAAAGACGAGTTGCCTAAAAAAAGAAGGTGGATGCTTAACTATTTTAAGCAGCAGGTAAAGGTGGGAAAGTGGACAGTGTATTTCTAGTTCTCACCAAGTATAAAAACACTAAAGAGGAGGCGCTCATAGGTCTGAAAGGCACTGTAAGCGCCTCCTCCTTTTATACAGTGCCGCAAAATAAAAAAGGGCTAACCCGAAGATTAGCCCTTTGATGAAGTTTAATATATAATGTGCGCACGGGGAGACTCGAACTCCCACACCCGAAGGCACAGGCTTCTGAGACCTGCACGTCTACCAATTTCGCCACGTGCGCGAAACAAACTACATCGTATCAATGACCCAAAACCCTTTAACCCTTTTCGTTCATTGAGATTGCAAAATTAACAGGTATATCTCAAAAAGCAATTTTCTGTAAAGAAATTTTATTGCTGCAAACAGCAATAAACAGCTCTCAACGCCTTAAAAGCTATTTCACATGAGCCATACGATTGACTTACTGCACCTTGCAAAGAACACAACACTTGAAAAATTTATACCTGATTGCTAATTCTTTTGTACAGGTTCATCCTGAAGCACAGGTGTAATTTCTTTCCTGGAGTAGCGCTCAATGCGCCGCAGCATGCTAATACCGACAATAACCCATAGAAATCCAGCTGCAAAGCCTGCCAATACATCAGTCGCATAGTGCACACGGAGGTAAATGCGGCTGAAACCGATCAGGAAAACGAAAAGCAGCAGCAGCACCGTTAATATATACCTTAGTGCTACATTCTTTACGTTCTGCCAAACCAGGTAAATAATCAGGCCATAAAAAGAGGCAGCCATCATACTGTGGCCACTCGGAAAACTCAAACCCGAAGCATGCACCAAAGGCGACATAGGCCGCTCCCTATCGAAAAAGTACTTCAGGATAAGGTTAAGTGATATACTACCCAGCGCTACAACAGGCACTTTTAGCGAATACCAGCGGTGCCTGCGCACAAACAGGAAGTAGGCAATCAGTAAGAGCCCAGCCGGAATCAAAAACTGCTGTGAGGCAAAGAAGGTAATAATCTTTATAAAAATGTTCATTGCCGGGCTGCCCAGACTGGCAGCAAAGCTAAAGGCAGCTTCATCAAAGCCAATTGTATCTCCTTGAAGTATTTCTGCCCCAATGTATAGGAATACCACAATGCAGGCTAAAAAGAGCAACCATATAAACAGCAACTCAAACGTGAAAAGGGCCAGGCCTGCCGCAAGCCTTTTATAGATGTTTCGAATCATATCAGTCTATCATCATTTAAACGTATGGTAGAGCAAACTTCTTTTGTTGCCCTTAGCTTACGTATTATTAGCGATCGAATATACTCTTTAAAACTATGAAAGACAGTATCAGGTTATTTGTAGCCGCACCATTACCTCTCCAGCTTCAAGAAACGCTGCAACAGCAGCTACAACCGTACACCCACCCCAGCATACGATTTGTGCCTGCGCAGAACCTGCACCTTACTTTATACTTTATTGGCAACACACAGGAGCAGCAGCTACCAAGTATAAAACAACACCTCGAGGAGGTGGCGCAACGACATAATCCATTTATACTTGATTTCGAGCAGATAGAGCCAGGCCCAGACCAGAAACAACCACGCCTGCTGTGGGCACGATTTAAAAAGCACCCTGCATTTGAAGCACTGAGCCAGGACTTAACAGAAACCCTGACACAGGAGCCGGTAAAAAAACTAAAAGCCATTCCGCATGTCACATTGGCCCGCTTCCGAAAGGACAGACAACTACCAAAAGAACTGCCCGCAACAACTTCTGAAGCGCCCCTACAGCTGGCCGTGCCAGGCCTTGCCCTCTGGCAGTCTGAGCTGGCATCGCCTCACCCTATCTATTCGGTGCTTAATTACTTCAATTTATCATAAACCTCTTCCTGACAATAGGAGTAAAACAAGCTCTGTTTAAACCATAAAGGCGATACAATGGATCCGAAAGAATTGACCAAACTGATGATGGAATTGAAGGACAATGGCCTAACGGTGGCCTTTGCCGAAAGCTGCACCGCTGGCATGCTCGCTTCAGAGTTTGTACGAGCCAAAGGCAGCAGCGATGTGTTGAAAGGGAGTTTGGTGGTTTATCAGCCAGAAGTAAAGCAAAAACTGCTAAACGTAAAAAAAGAGACGCTGGAACTCTACACAGCTGAATCGCAGCAGGTGACCAACGAAATGGTCATGGGCCTGAAAAAGCAGATAGACGCGGACCTGTGCATTGCCACAACAGGATTGCTTGGTGAGGGCGGCTCCGAAACAGCTGAAAAGCCTGTGGGCACGGTTTTTATCTCCTTTTTGTATGACGGTAAGGCAGAAGAGTTCCGGGAGGTTTTCAAGGGTGATGCGGACAGTCTGCGTAAACAGGTGGTCGAGTATGTGTTTAAGAAAATAAAAGGCGTACTGGATCAGCACTACAACCGATAACCGCTAATTTTGAAGTAAAACCCACCTCCTATACTTTGCCCAAACTTCCTGACAGCGGATTTACCTATACTGCCTCTTTTTATGATGCGTTGGCCACGTTTGTTTTCGGCGATGCACTGCAGCAGGCGCAACTGGCTTTGCTGCCCTTTATTCAGCGGCAGGCACGTGTACTGGTTATTGGTGGTGGAAGCGGCTGGATATTAGAGCAACTTCTACATTCTGATATCCAGCTTGAAATCCTTTACCTGGATGCAGCTCCGGCTATGATGCAGCTGGCTGAGCAGAAGTATAAGAAGCAGCGGCAGACTCAATCCAGCACCGTTCGTTTTAGGTTGGGCAATGAAAAGAGTTTGTTGCCCGAGGAACAGTTCGAGGTAATCCTTACGCCTTTCCTATTGGACCTCTTCCCCCCGCAACGCCTCCAGAGCCTGATGACGACTCTATCCAACACACTGACACCGAATGGGCAGTGGCTCTTCGCCGACTTCTGGCCTCTACAACAACCACCGGCTTGGTGGCAACGTGTGCTGCTCAAAAGCATGTATACTTTTTTTGGCTTGCTTAGTGGTGTACAGGCAAAGCAACTTCCTGCTTATAAAAAACATTTCGACTCGCTTGGATTTACAGAGAAGTACAGCCAAAGCTTTTACAGTGGCATGGTGCAGGCAAAGGTACTTAAGCGGGAAGTTTAGCTTGTGATTTGAGTTAGGATAAATGAATATTCTAACTTTTCAGAGAAAAGCAAGCAGCCGAATTTCTGTAGCTGCTAAAATTAAAGTATAAATTTCATGGCGGGAGGTACCGCGCGGACAGGTCGCGACCTGTCCCTACAAATCATCATACATTGCTTAAGTTCCGTCAGCTTTGGCTACCTGTACTGTTTCCAGTCTTTCCGTTGAGCGCCTTGTAGGTTTCCGATGCCGCGCGAGCGGCAGCCGTTAGGTAGGAAGGCTACAAAGCGCGATGCGGGAAGACGAGCCCGCGCTTATATAGGGCCCCTACCCCAGCTGTGAGCGCTCCAAAGCAAGAAGAGAAACAGTTGGTATCTGTGAGCTGGAGGATGAGCAGAAGCTAGAAAGGATAGCTTGGTTGAGGTTGCGGCGGCGATAGGGTTTAATAAATATAGCCAAAGCTGTACAGGTGTGGCTCTGCGAGCCAGTAGAGCTGGAAGCTCTACACCATAGTAAGACACGAGTTGAAAACTCGCGCCAGAGGAGATGCTTCGTAAGTATAGCCTAAGTATAACTAATGATATTGCAAGTATAGCCGGAGCTTTGCAAGCCAGTAGTAATCACCCTCTCACTATAATAACTAAACCATGTACAAACATTGCTCCCCTCCTCTTCAATCGCTATATTTAAGCTTCTAACCACTCCAACAATACAAATGAAATCTAAACTATACAGCCTGCTAAGCCTCGCCCTTGGACTGATGGCGCAGCCGATTCTGGCACAACAGCAGGTTAAGTATGAGCTGTCTTTCCCTAATGCGGTGCACCATGAGGCAGAGGTGAAGGTTACTTTTTCTGATATCACTACAGATACCCTGAAAGTGCTGATGCCCCGCACCTCGCCGGGCCGCTACGCTATACATGAGTTTGCCAAAAACGTGTACAACGTCCACGCAGCTGATGCGCAGGGTAATACCCTCCAGGTATTCCGCCCGAACACGTATGAATGGAACGTGCTGGGACACAAAGGAACTGTTACTATAAGCTACACCTTGTTTGCAGACCATGCTGATGGCACTTATGCCGGAGTAGATGAAACACACGCGCACCTGAACATGCCCGCCACGCTCATGCACGCCCGCAATTTTGAGCAAGCACCAGCCACCGTTACCTTCAACATACCACAGGGAAGTAATTGGAAAGTGGCTACGCAGCTAAAGCAGGAACAAGGCACTACCTACTCTGCTCCTAATTTCCAGTACCTGATGGACAGCCCCACAGAGTTGAGTGACTTCTCTTTTGCGGAGTGGACAGTAAATGACAAAGGAAAGCCTAAAACCATACAAGTGGCGCTGCATCACAACGGCACCAAAGAGCAGTTTCAGCAGTATGTAGATCAGACAAAGAAAATTGTAGCCGAGCAGCGTGCCGTGTTTGGAGAGTTACCTGCGTATGATTTTGGCCGCTATACGTTTATTGGCTGCTATATGCCGCAAGCCACAGGAGATGGCATGGAGCACCGCAACTCCACCATCCTCACCAGCTCCAGACCTTTGGCATCAGCTATGGAGTCACTCCTGAACACTGTGTCGCATGAGTATTTCCATGCCTGGAACGTGGAGCGCATACGCCCGAAGACGTTGGAGCCTTTCAATTTTCAGGAGGCGAACATGACGGAAGGGCTTTGGCTGGCAGAAGGGTTTACCAGCTACTACGGCGACCTGACACTAGCACGCACCGGCACGTTTGACCTCAAGGAATATGCAGAAGGCTTGGCAGGAGATTTAAATTATGTGCTTCTATCGCCGGGCCGGCAGTACCACAGCCTGGTACAGATGAGCCAGCAGGCGCCTTTTGTGGATGCAGCCCGCTCTGTTGACCCTGTAAACCGCCACAACACGTTTATTTCCTATTATACTTACGGCAGCGTAACTGGTTTAGCGCTGGATATGACGCTACGCCAGCAGTACGGTAAAACCCTTGATGACTACATGCAGGCTTTGTGGCGCAAGTATGGCTCTCCAGAAAAGCCTTATACTATGGCCGACTTAGAGGAAACCTTAGCAGAAGTTAGTGGAGATGCTGCCTGGGCAAAGCAATTCTTTCAGCAAAGTGTATTTGGCAGCCAACTTCCGGATTATGCAGCATTATTAGCCAAGGCTGGTTTAGAACTGCGCAAGTCAAACCCAGGAGAAGCCGACTTGGCGTGGGTTTCATTAAACTATAAAGGTGATGGAGCCGAAATTACGAATGGCACTTATGTAAATTCAGAAGCTTATAAAGCCGGTCTGGAGCGTAGTGATGTGATTTTGACAGTGGATGGACGTAAACTTAAAAAAGCAAAAGACCTGCAAAAGGTGCTAAAAAAGCATAAACCCGGAGATAAGGTGGCTGTAACCTTTAACCGACACGGCCAAACACGTAGCGTTACCCTTACATTAGATGAGGTACCTACGCTAGAGGTAGTGCCTTATGAAAGTATAAACAAGCCGGTAACACCAGCAATAGAACAGTATCGCCAGGCATGGCTGGGTACTAAAGCTGGTTAAAGCAATAAGTAAGCTGGCAGCGCGTTTTCAGTAAGGTTGCTTTTGAACCATCTTCCTTGTAACTTAGTATAAGAATTTATACTTCAGACATTTCACGTGAAAAATATATTCAGAACCATACTTACTGTCAGCCTCATGTATGCTGGTCAGGCACTGGCACAGGATGTAAAGCCTAGCATAGATGCCGCACCAATACCTACTGAGGCTACTTCTGCAACCGTAGGAACTACTGCTCCAGAAGCTAACGCTGCTGCCGATGAAAAGCCAGCCTGGTCTGGTCCTAAGCTTAGCTACGGCCTTAACATGGGAGCCAGCTTTAGCAACGCATTCGGCAGTGCAACTTTTGTAGAGCCAACGGTACGCTACCAGGTCAGCAACCGCTTTCGGGTAAATGCAGGCTTAAGCTATGTACAAACCACGCCCTATACTACTAAGTTTGGCACCGCTGAAGGCACTACTGTTATGTACCGCAACAGCGGCGGCAGCCAGTATGTGGCAAGTGTTGGGGTTGATTACCTGGCCAGCGACAGGCTTATACTTAGCGGCAACATCTGGAAGGACTTTTCCAACATGCCAGCCGGGGATCTAAACAGGGGATTTTACAGTCCGGGTCGTATGGGTGCAGATTTCAGGGCAACCTATAAAGTAACCAGCAACTTCAGCATAACCGGTGGGGTACGCTATACTGACGGTGCTTCTCCTTTTGCCAGCCCATTTGCAACGCAGGGGTATGGTTACCCCAATAACCTTTGGTACTAGCCAATAAAAAAACATATCGGGAACGCTTCTTTGGTTTACAGAGAAGCGTTTTTGTTTTACAAGCTATCTTGGTTTTGGAGCAAGTATAAAGCTAACTTATATGCACGATAGTGGGTGACCTAGGGCTTTTAAAATGTGTATATTTAGCTTTATAAAGACGTCCTTATAAGTTGCTTTTGCATCAAGCTAACCAAAAGGTACGTTAGCAGTTATACTACCAGAACCAACAGAACAACATTTTGCAGCAGAAAGACAAACAGATCCGCCATATCCGCAACGAGCGACTCGAAACAGTAAAGCCTAATTATCGTGGCAACAAAACAGTTGACGGACGTTTTGCCAATGGAGATGAATTGTATAACCCGGCTTTAAGCAAGGTGTTGCGCTGGCAGCTCAGCAAAAACCCGCAGCGGGAAGAGAAGAAACACGATAACTTTACACCACCTGTGCACCCAGGCAATGCTTTTATCCATAGCAACGACGACATGGTGGTATGGCTGGGACATGCCTCTTTCTTTATCCGCCTCAATGGTGTTACTTTCCTGACAGATCCGGTTCTCTATGATCTCCCGATGGTGAAACGCCGGGTTGGCCTTCCCTGCTTGCCTGAAGAGCTGCGCGACATAGATTTTCTGCTGCTGTCTCACGGGCACCGCGATCACCTCGACAGCAAATCTATCCAGACCGTTTTCAGCAGTAACCCGCAGGTAAAGGCGCTGGTACCGCTGCGTGCCGGAGACTTGCTGCGCGGCATTAACCCGCAGCTGCCTTACCAGGAAGCAGGATGGTTTCAAAAGTACGACCTGCTACCTGATGGCGTGGAGGTATACTTTATGCCTGCCTCCCACTGGCACCGCCGCGGCGTACTGGATATGAACAAAGTGCTCTGGGGAAGCTTTGTCATTAAGACACCAACTCTAACACTCTACTTTGCAGGAGACACAGCCATTGCCCCGCACTTTGAAGAAATAGAGGAGCTGTTCGGACCAATGGATGTCTGCATCATGCCTATTGGCGCTTACAAGCCTGCCTTTCTGATGCAGAAGAGCCACATGAACCCACACGAAGCCATTAAAGCTTACAATCTGCTTCGCGGAGGCATGTTCATACCCATGCATTATGGCACCTTCGATCTGTCTGATGAGCCGGCCAGCGAGCCAGTGCGCCTGCTGGAGCAGGTGGCGGCAACAGGTGTGTTACAGGGTTTGAGAATTCCGGCTATCGGTGAGCCCGTATTACTGCATGATATGGCGCAAGTTTAGCTTGAGGTATTAGTTTTGCTATATTTGTAAACTCGACCCAACTTCGATCTTACGAATTACAGCAGATACTATGTCTTCAACTCTTATCATTGGCTTAATAGTAGCCTATTTCTGTATTCTCATCTTTATATCGTACCTCACCAGCCGCAACACCGACTCTGAGACCTTTTTCCTGGCAAACCGCAACTCACCGTGGTATGTGGTAGCTTTTGGTATGATCGGCACCTCTTTATCAGGGGTTACTTTTGTTTCAATACCGGGTATGGTGGCAGCCGCACAGTTTTCTTACCTGCAACTGGTGCTGGGGTATTTGTTAGGTTATTTTGTGATTGCCACCGTGCTCATGCCGCTGTACTATCGCCTGAACCTAGTGTCTATCTATACTTATCTGGAGGACCGTTTTGGCTGGTGGTCGTATAAAACGGGGGCGGCTTTCTTCCTGCTCTCGCGCACATTGGGCGCTGCCATACGCTTGTTCCTGGTGGCGGGTGTACTACAATTAGCCGTTTTCGATGATTTAGGTGTGCCTTTTACTGTTTCCGTTATCATTACCATTGCCTTGATTTGGGTGTATACCTTCCGGGGCGGCATGAAAACGATTATCTGGACAGACACTTTTCAGACAGCAGCCATGCTCATAGCCGTGGGCACAAGTATCTGGCTTATTTCAGATGAACTGAACCTTGGCTTCCAGGGCTTGGTAGACACCATACAAGCCAGTGATTACTCGCAGGTGTTTTTCTGGGACGTGAAAGACAGCAAATATTTCCTGAAGCAGTTCTTCTCCGGCGCCTTTATCGCAATCGTTATGACGGGCCTCGACCAGGACATGATGCAGAAAAACCTAAGCTGCAAAAACATTGGCGAGGCACAAAAAAATATGTTCTGGTTCAGCACGATCCTGGTGCTTGTAAACATTTTGTTTTTGGCGTTGGGTGCCCTGCTGTACATTTATGCCGAGGCAAAAGGAATAGCCTTGCCCACACGTGGCGATGATGTTTTCCCATTCCTGGCACTAAACCATTTCACCTACTTCGCGGGCATCGTGTTTATACTTGGTATCATAGCTATAACCTATGCCTCCGCCGATTCCGCGCTTACCGCCCTCACCACCTCCTTCTGTGTTGATTTTCTTGACTTTAAAAACCGTAGTGAGCAGGAGCGCGTGCGGGTGCGTTATATCGTACATGCTGGCTTCTCTTTGGTGATGGTAATCGTGATTATAGCTTTCGAGATTCTAAATGACCAGAATGTGATCACAGCGGTATTTAAAGTAGCAGGCTATACGTATGGGCCGTTGCTGGGCCTTTACTCCTTTGGCCTTTACACCAAACGCGCCGTACGCGACCGCTTTGTTCCCGCTGTTTGTATTATTGCCCCGCTACTGACGCTTATTATAAGCTTTAACTCCGTGGATTGGTTCTGGGGTTATGAGTTCGGCTTTGAAGTACTCATCCTAAACGGCTTTTTAACGTTTGCCGGATTAATGGGCATATCTACAGGCAGAATTGACGAGCTGGAACTGGCACAGGAGCCAAAAGTATAACTGTACCTCCTAACCATACTTTTAAAGAGGCGCTGTATGCGCCTTTTTTTGTTAAAGGATTCAAACAGGTGATGAGGTTGAACTGAATTCATAAGATTGCATTTTACTTACTTCAAACACCAGCACCAATAGCCACCTCTTTTATCAAAACTCAAAACAAGCAGCTAACCTGGCTATCTCACATCTTAAATCAATCATTTTTGTCACATTATACTTACCTTTGTAAGATTTTGCGGGGTAGTGGCATTTTTAAGCTGATTTAGCTGTTGTACCACTAATACCCTAACGGCTTTAAGCAGGCTTTAACAGGCCTCTAGAGTCTTACACATTTAAGCAGCGTATTATTAATGGCTAAACGCGGATTCGGGTCAAGCGACAGCGAACAAGAAAAGGAAGGCAGAAAGAAGATCAGCAAAGAGAGCTTTCGCCGTGGCCTACAGGTCTTCCGTTACGTACTCCCTTACAAGTATAAATTTATAGTAGGTCTTGTATTCCTGGTGATGTCAAGCCTCACGTTTATGGCTTTCCCATTTCTGGTGGGTAAGCTTTTTGACTCCGCTACCGGCAATGCCGATGGTTTGTTAGAAGACATAAACGTTATTGCGATGGGCCTGTTCGGCATCATACTTCTTCAAGGCATCTTCTCCTTTTTCAGGGTTTACTTTTTTGCGCAGGTTAGTGAAAATGCCGTGGCTGATATCCGCCGCGACCTGTACAGCAAGTTTGTACAGCTCCCTATCTCTTTTTACGAAAAGCGCCGCGTGGGCGAGGTTACCAGCCGCATCACAACGGATGTGGCCCAGGTGCAGGATGCTATGTCTATTACCCTGGCCGAGCTTTTCAGGCAAACAACCACGCTAATCGTAGGCGTTATCGTGATTATGTGGATGTCGATTAAGCTTTCACTGTTTATGCTGGCCACCTTTCCGGTACTGGTGGCACTGGCGTTGGTTTTTGGTCGCCGCATCAAAACGCTCTCCAAAAAGACACAGGACGAACTGGCAAATACAAACGTTATCGTAGAAGAAACACTGCAGGCAATTAACACTGTAAAGGCTTTTACAAATGAGATGTTTGAGGTTAACCGTTACAAAACTACCTTGAACAAAGCTGTAAAAACAGCTCTGAAAGGCGCTTATTACCGTGGCGCCTTTATTACCTTCATCATTGTTGGTCTGTTTGGAGGCATTATACTCGTTATCTGGTATGGCGTAACCTTAGTGGCAAACGGCGAGATAGCACAAGGCGACTTGGTTTCCTTCGTCCTCTATACAGTATTTATTGGTGCATCGGTAGGTGGCCTCGGCGATTTGTATGGTAAAGTACAGTCAGCTTTAGGAGCGACAGAACGCATACTGGAGATACTACAGGAGCATGAAGAACCAAGCGACAAAACGTTGCCTAACCTACAAGCCATACCTAGAGTAAAAGGAGATATTGTATATCAGAATGTATCCTTCTCCTACCCTACACGCCCCGATTTGCAAGTGCTGGGTGATATCAGCTTTAGCGTGAGGGCAGGTGAGAAAGTGGCATTAGTTGGGCCAAGTGGTGCCGGTAAGTCTACTATCATACAGCTGCTGATGCGCTATTACGATGTAATGGGCGGAAGTATCACAGTAGATAGCCAAGACATCAGAGATATGAACCTGACGATGCTGCGTGGCAATATTGGTGTAGTACCGCAGGAAGTACTGCTGTTTGGTGGCACCATCCGCGAAAACATTGCTTACGGCCGACCAGAAGCAAGTGAGGCTGAGATTCAAGATGCAGCCCGCAAAGCCAACGCCTATGACTTTATTATGTCTTTCCCGGAAGGATTGGATACACTGGTAGGTGAGCGAGGCATCAAACTTTCCGGTGGGCAGCGCCAGCGTGTGGCTATTGCCAGAGCCATACTTAAAAACCCAGCCATACTTATACTTGACGAAGCCACCAGCGCCCTCGACTCTGAATCAGAACACTTGGTGCAACAGGCAATGGATGAGCTGATGAAAGGCCGCACTACTATTGTTATCGCACACCGCTTGGCTACTATCAGAAAAGTAGACAAGATTTTAGTGATTGAGAACGGAGAGATTGTGGAGCAAGGCCCACACGAAGAGCTTTCGCTAAACCCTCACGGCATTTACGCCAATCTACTTAAACTACAATTTGAGCTAAGCTAAATAAGTACCCCATAAGTGAACTTCATGCAGCTATACTTGTGTTCAGGCTTCTGACAAGAAATTATGCCACATGCTTTAGAAAAGATCAAAAGTGTAATTAGTTAACGTTTTACACTTAATGTTTTGCTCTCAGAGACTGCATTAAGAAACAAAACGCTAATATTTATATGCTTCCTTTCTTTATCTTGTAGCTTA
>NZ_JBHTLD010000046.1:0-24687 GCF_042678745.1 Pontibacter rugosus
GTATATTTAATTTCATTAATTTTGAACCGGTTTAGCGTTCTGACCTTTAGCCGATCGGCATTGAGGTTGATAGCTTCGGTTGCTTACCCTTAAATGTTTAGTGTATGAGTTTGTTGAGGCGAAACAACGTGAAGATTTTTGGGCACGGTGAGCAGCCTATGCTCTTCGGACATGGCTTCGGCTGTGATCAGAACATGTGGCGCTATATCACCCCCGCCTTTCTGAACAGGTACAAGATCGTTCTGTTCGACCACGTAGGCTCCGGGAGCTCCGATCTGATTGCGTACGACAGAGAGAAGTATGGCACGCTGCATGGCTACGCCGACGATGTGCTGGAGATTTGCAAGTACCTGGAGCTGGAGAATATAATTTTTGTTGGCCATTCCGTAGGAGCTACGATTGGAATGCTGAGCGCCATAAAAGAGCCAGGGCAATTCAATAAGCTCGTACTGATTGGCCCCTCTCCCTGCTACATTAACGATGAAGGCTATATCGGGGGGTTCGATAAAGAAGACATAGAAGAGATGCTGGAACACATGGAACATGATTTCGTGGGGTGGTCAAATATGTTCGCACCGCTCATTATGGGAAACTCCGACAGACCGTCGCTGGGCGTAGAGCTCACCAACAGCTTTTGCAGCACTGACCACGAGATAGCCAAGCACTTTGCCAAGGTTACCTTCCTTTCCGACAACCGAAAAGATCTGCCTAAGTTACAGATTCAATCACTGATTATGCAATGCTCTGAGGATATAATTGTCCCTAGAGAAGTAGGGGAATATATGCTCAGCCACATGAAAAGCGCTCAAATGGTTTACCTGAATGCAACAGGCCACTGCCCCAATTTAAGCTCCCCTCTTGAAACCATGACCGCCATAGAAAGCTTCCTGGCTTAACCTAAGACTTACGTGGGCCAAGTGCTAGCAGAAGAGCCTATAGCGTAATTTCCATTTAATATTAAGAAGTTAGCAAATACTTGATTCACTGCTTGTTTAAGCAGATGATTCAACTGCGGTTATCATTTTGGAAGCACCCTTTTAAAGGTAAGGTAGAGTTCCTTTGCAGCAGCACTAGCAAAAGTGCCTTTGTCTACGGAGCGCATTACCTGCAGGTCTTCTAACAAAGTAGAATCCTCATTCAGGAACTTGAGAATGGTAGCGGCTGGTAACTTGCTGAACATGGCTTCAAACACCTTCCAGGCAGGGTACTCCTTCTCCGACAGCACACGTAAAAAGATACTGTCGTAGAGTTTATACTTGCCTCTGGAGGCAGCCAACTGGTGTAACGGTGTTTTTCCTGCAGCCAGGTTATGGGCTATGGCGGCACACTGCCGTTGTATAAAACTGAACGTATAGCCTGTTGAAGCTTTTGTGGCTCCACCGGCTGTGCCAATATTTATCACCTGATCACTTTCGCTTGTTCTGAAAGGTGCGTTAGTCATGGGAATAACCCCGTATTCAGTTCGCGTAATCTCATACTCCGAATGCTGAAGGTAGTGCTCGAGGTAATGAGTCAGCTCATCATCGTACTGCTCCTGCTGCAAGGGCGCCGGTGAAAAGCCTGTATACTCAACCAGGGCCTCCCGTTTGTTAAAAGGAAGGACATACACAAAGCGGCAGTCCTGGTGCTGCGCTACCCGAAAATCCATCAGCGTGGGGGCCTCCGGATTGAAGGCATCTTCGTTGGTTTTGATGAAGTATCCCTTAAAGTGCTGCAGCAGATGGTGGTAGTGCCCGCGCTCCGGAATCTTAAACTTGACACTGTTGAATACATAGGCTCCTGTGTAAATAGCTTTCTTGCCCTGTACTGCTCCATCCGGGCTTATGTCTAAAATCTCATCCTCCACCAGCGTCACATTTGCAGCTGCACTTGCTTTGTTCAGGCAAAAACTGTAGAAAGCAGCACTCTCCAGCATCTTATAGCGATAGGGGCTGATATCCAGCAGAGAGGAAAAGCCTTCAGAGTAGAAGTGCAGGTGCTGCCACTGGTGTTTCAGGCAACTCTCAAAAGGCCCTTCCTCTACCTGCCAAAAGCACCACGTCCTGTCGTTTGTCTGCTTTTTTTCACGATCGAGCAGCAGTATCTTCTTCTGCCGGAGGGCAGGCTCCTCCAGCAGGTAGCAAAGCAGGCTCAGCCCGGCAGCCCCGGCTCCCGCTATAATGTAGTCGTAGTGTTGTGCGGCTTGCTCCATTTTATGAATGCGTGATATTTAGAACGAGGAAGAAGAAAAACTGAACAAGCAGAAAGTAAGGTGCAAAAGGGTTTCTGGAACCGCGAAGCACAGGTATCAGCAGCAATACAAACAGGAAACTGCACACATACCAGGCGATAAAGTTTTGCAAGGGAACCTGGCTGTCCTGCCAGTACCAAAAGTCAAAGGTTTCACACACCCGCTCTATCAGAAAATCAATGCTAACGGGAACAGCGGCAGCCACCAGAGCCTTCAGCCAAAACGGCCTAAGGTACTTATTGACCAAAGTGGCAGATGCAAAGCAGAGGGCAGCCCAGTTCATACCAATCACGAAGGGCACGCCCAGGAACTTTGGGCCAAAGGCATCCCCGTAGTAATAGGTGCCAAAAACTGCGCCCGTTTCTACGCCCACTGCCTCCACTGCAAAACCAGCCATGAACACGGCTGCAAAAGCAAGCAGCATTCGCAGGCTAAGTCCCTTATGGTTTAACAGTAGCAGCAAGGTAGCCAACACCAGGTTAAGGGGCGTCTGGCTCAGAAACCAGTCTCGGTAAACGGTGTGAAAACCAATTAATCCGCAGAAATGGAAGAGCAAGAGTATGGCTACAGATATAGTTAATCTTTGGTCGGTCTTAACGGTCAGTGGGTACTGCATCGGGTTAAAGATTTGAAACTGGCTCTATTGGATTGGCTGCACTCGGGCTTAAAGGTACAGCTTTCGTTAACGCTTCACTAAAAACCAAGTTACCGCCCCTAACAGGTAAATAATGTAATTGTTCTCGGAGGCAGCCCCTAACAATTATCGAACCTAGAAAGGCACATCGGCTTTTCTCTCAGAACGTGCGCTGAAATGAGCAATCTAGAGGCTATAGGAGATTATCATATACAGCAAAAGCTGGTTTCACCGGAGAGGGGAAACTTATGACAAGGAAAACAATAAGTATAGAACTGGGTAAACCTTTTTTTAAGTATTGCAGCCCTTAGAGCATATTTAAAATTTATCTTTTGCGCTGCAAAGCCTGTAAAGGAACCTGGCGTCACGCTTTTCTCGCCCCATAGCGCTGCCTTTAAGCTCTAAAACCGCTTTGTCAGCAGCCCAGAGTAACGACTATTACAACTGCAGTAGATCTACTGCAGTTGTAATAGTCGTGCACACCCGTTTATACATGACTACAGCCCATCTGCTTTGATGCACCGTAATATATGTGGTTGCCGCTGATAAATGATCAACGCATCCATCCTTACTTCCCGTAGTGGCGGAACAGCACCCAATCATCAAAGCGCGAGGTGAAAGGCCTGGCTGCTATCACACCGCTGCTTCTGGGGACTTTTGGCTTTACCGGCTCAAAGCAACAGTCAGGACACTCATTTTCTACCGGGAATGCGTATCTTGAAGAAGCGAGGTAGGGGGAGCGAAAAACCGGTGATTCTGCCGCCAGATCGAAACATCCTCTTTATGAGACAAACAACCATAACCACCTTCGTACATAGTACAGACAAGGGTGTGCTTTCGATTATATAGAAGATGGCAACAAGGAAAAACGTGAAGGAAGAATTTCAAAAATACTACGATTCCTATCTCGAAACATTTTCTGATTCGAGTCCAGAGGCCATCACCTTTTTCAGCTCGTATTTAAGTATAAAGGAATATGCCAAAAAAGAGCTCTATTTTAAGAGTGGTGAAGTACAAAAAGAAATGGGCTATGTCTGTAAGGGGCTATTGCGAAGATATTATATAGATGAGAAAGGCAACAGGATCACCACAGGCTTTATCAATGAAAATAAATACGCCACAGATTATCCGGCTTTTCTAAGGCAGAAGCCGTCCAAATATTTTATAGAATGTCTAGAGCCATCCATAATCATAAATATACCTCATGATAAACTTCAGGAAAGCTTTAAGAAATTTAAAACCAGTGAAATGTATGGGAGGCTAATGGCCGAACAAGTCTTGATCATACAAACGGATAGAGTTGAGAGCTTCCTGTTTGAAAATGCCGAGGAAAGATATTTAAACTTCATTAATCAAAATCCTGATATCATCAATAGGATAAGTCTGTCTCACTTATCCTCGTACTTGGGAATAAAGCGGCAATCATTGAGCAGAATACGAAGCAAAATGGCAAAAAAGTGATTATGTCACATAGGTGACAGGTACTTTCTACTATTGTATTGCATCTTTACAAGACAACAAAGCATAGTAAAAATTACCCCACCTATGAATATACTTAAAATAGCTTTATCGCTACAACTCCTCTTCTTGCCATTCACCATATTGGGACAAAGCGCGAGAGTCGACCCCACAGTTCATAAAGTTGTACAACAACGAACCGATCAAATTTTCGATAGCCTGGTAAAAATCAGGAGGGATCTTCATACTTACCCCGAGGTATCTGGGCAGGAGAAAAGAACAGCCAAGAAAATAGCAGAATTCTTAACATCACTCGGTTTGGAAGTTCATACCGATATCGGTGGCAATGGAGTTGTCGGAATCTTAGAAACTAATATAAAAGGAAGGCGAATTGCCTGGCGAGCTGACATGGATGCCCTGGCATCAGAAATTGCGGGTGACGTAGCGTTCAAATCAAAAAACGAAGGAGTAAGGCATATTTGTGGGCACGATGTAAATACAGCGATAGCGCTTGGAATAGCGGACGTGCTATCAAACTTGAAAGAAGACCTAAAAGGCACAGTTTATTTCATCTTTCAACCCTCGGAAGAAAATTACAAAGGGGCAAAAGCGATGATGGATGATGGCTTGTTCGATATAATTAATCCCGATGAAATATACGCATCTCACATAACCCCAATGCCTGAAGGGTTGATAGCCACCAGACCTGGCTGGTTGTTCGCTGATTATAAAATCGTTAAAATATCCTACAGGAAATCGAGCGACAGCCGATCAAAGATCCAATTCACCAAAGACCTTATCTCAAGCCTTCAGACTGTTGAGCCTGATAGTAAGTTCTGGGATACTGGAAATTTGTTGGATCCGACCATCGGCCTTGGAAACCCAAACACGATATACAAAGGCTACCGAACTGTAAATCCGAATTTTACTGTTGAGGAAACGGATAATCAAATCTCCATTAGCACCTTCATAAGCTCGAGTGACGAAAAGAAAATGGATTCAATTTTACCTTTGTTAGAGCAAAAGATTCACGAATCAAGCTATGCAGATGATTTGATCGGCGTGGAATATTCGTTTCAAAGACCGGTCATTTCAAATGATAAGGAGCTTACAAAAAAAGCAATCAACAGCATTTCTTCTGTTTACGGAACAGATAAGCTGATTCCTTTGTACGGAGCAATACCAGATGGCCGTGGAGATGACTTTGCCTATTTCCAAAATCATACCCCGGGAGTTTACTTTTTGCTGGGTGGCTCTAACTTCGAAAAAGGCATAGTTTCTATGCCACATGCTCCAACCTTTTCCGTCGATGAGAATTGTATCAAAACAGGAGTAGAATTTTTTTCATCAATGATTTTAGAAAGATTATACGATCTATAAAACTAAGGCTGATTTCAATGTTGGGTTCAAACCAACCACAAGTAGCCAGTTATCAATAATGCAAACAGGCTGCTGACAATATTCTTGTAAATACAGACTTCACTGTTATTCATAAGCTAATAATAATGGGGTACTGTATAGCCATCAGATATCCAACACCGCAGTCTGCGCAACGTTAGAACACCTACTTCACTATTTTACCGCCTCATAGGACCCACGTGGCTGTTGCACAACTGTTTGAATACAGTGGTAAGCATATAGGTTAAACCTTTGGTGCTATGCAGGACAGGAAAATTATTTAGGATGAAAAGGAACTGCACTTCTTGCTTTCGGCGCACGTGCTGGAGCGCAACTTATATAGGCAGTGGAAGCAGCAACTGGACCTGGATTTTTTCTACGAGCTGACGGGGGAACTCTACGGCAGCTGCGGCTAGCACCTAATAAATAGGATGCCTTCAACCGGCCATTAGCTTATGCCCTGCTGTCGTTTTTCCTACTAATCCGCTGCAAGAGTCAGCCAAGGCTCCAATTTTTGGCATTTCCTGCATAATCGTTATTTTTCTTTTAACTTTAAAGCGAAAAACCAATTGAACCCATGTCACCCTTACCCAGCCTGCTGCTTTCCAGCGGGGGTGACACTACAGTACTTGATATGCCGGACGAACTATTGAAGGACCTGGAGGCCGTTAGGAAAATCCCTGTTGTCCCCACGATGCTTGACGTGATTTGCCAGACAACCGGAATGGGCTTCGCGGCGGTCGCCCGGGTGACGCAGGACAGGTGGCTTGCCTGCAGCGTTCGGGACCAGGTGCAGTTCGGACTGCAAGAGGGGGACGAGCTGAAGCTGGAGACCACCATCTGCAACGAGATACGAGACCACCGCGAGCCGGTGGTCATCGACAACGTCAGCGAGGACCCCTGCTACAAGCATCACCACACGCCTGCCACGTACGGGCTGCAAAGCTACATTTCCGTGCCTATCATCCTTCGGAACGGGGAGTTCTTTGGGACCCTGTGCGCCATAGACGCAAAACCCGCGCAGGTAAACAACACCAAGGTTATCGGCATGTTCACCATGTTTGCCGACCTGCTGGCCTTTCACCTGCAAAGTCAGGAACTGCTCGAGCGCGTTCAACAGGCAAACCTGGAGCTGGACACGCGGAACAGAGCTCTGGCCAGTGCCAACTTCGACCTGGACAGCTTTGTCTACACGGCCTCACACGACCTGAAGTCACCGGTGTACAACATGCAGGGGCTGCTCGATGAGCTTGACGGAACGCTCACCGAAGAGTCAATAGACAGCAGGAAAGTCAGCCGGATCGTTCAAATGATGCGCTCCACCGTCAAGCGGTTCACAACCAGCATTAGTGACCTGACGGCCATTGTGGAGGTCGAAAACACAAACCTCGTAAACGAGCCCGAAGAGGTGGACATCTTCGATGCGGTGGAAACCGCCAAGCTGGACCTGCAGAAGCTGATCGCGGACTCCGGGGCTGAGATCGAGGTGATTTCCGCGGACAGGTTCTTCTCTGGGTTTTCAGGGATGAACTTCAAAAGCGTCCTCCACAACCTGCTCAGCAACGCCATCAAGTACCGCTCCCCCGACAGGAGGCCGGAGATCAGCGTGCGGCTGGAGAAGGTCGACGGCAGAACGCACCTGACGGTGGAGGACAACGGCCTGGGCCTACCGCCCGGAAAGCAGGAAGAGGTCTTCAGCATGTTCAAGCGCTTCCATGACCACGTAGAGGGGAGCGGCCTGGGCCTGTACCTGGTGAAACGGATGGTGGACGCCGCAGGCGGACAGATCCAGGTCAGTAGCACCCCTGGAAAGGGAACTGCATTCCTGATCGTCTTTTAGCAAGCCCATTCGGGCAGCGAGGCCTTACTTCAACAGCCACGCCAAAGCTTCGTCCCTTCCAGAGAAGGTCATTATTCTGAAGGGGGCGCCCAAACGTTGGGTTGCCTCGCTGGTCACCGTGAGCACCCGCTCCTCATGGCTTGCCACAGCGCTGTTCACCCGGGCAAGCCGCTTCAGCCGCGAGCGCGTCAGCTTTGCTAGAAACTCCCCCACCACAGCCTTGTAGGCCCCGTCCTCTAGCTGGTCTACCAGCACATTGCTGGAGTCCAGCAGGAGCAGCTTGATGTCGTAGTTGCAGGTGTGCTCGGCCACCAGCGTCAGGACCCGCGAAAGCTCGGGCACGCCAAACTCCACCACATTGGGCAACTCGGCGATGAGCACATCCGTGCCGGGGTTGTAGTCCAGGTTCAGCAGGCCGTTTTGGTAGATGATCATAGGCAGGAGTGTCTGGCAAAGATACGCAGTGGGAATTCAAAGCCCAAGTGGCTTAGGCTGCCGACATGAAAGGACGAAAGCGCAGAGGAAGATCCACTGCCCTTTCCAAGCTATGAAAACAAACTGAATGGTATAAAGAAGCTGGTCAGCGAAAAAGTATTCCTACAGGTAAACATCATCCAGAAGAAAAACAACCACGGCTACACCCATACCAAATACGATGCTAGGCTACCGCTTAGAAGCCATTTAAAGCGAGCCTCCTGCGGAACGAACATGACGGGCTATGAGGCGAAAGGCAAAGGTATCCTCTACTACAAGTGCAACAAAGTTGGCTGCAAGGTTAACAAGAATGCAGAGCAGCTCCGTAAGGCATATAACTCCCTGCTTAACGACTTTGCTATTGATGAGCGCCTGATAGCGCCCCTAAAGCAAAAGCTTGTGGCAACCATTGAAAGCCTGAACGAGCAAAAGGCAGAAGATGCCAAGCGGTTGAAGGTAACGCTTAAAGTTGTTCATAATAAGCTGGCACCGAAGAAGCCGTGGTTCTGGATTCGGTCGTGGCACTTGATATGCGAGTCCTGGAAAAGGTCATGCGCTGCATCGTCGCACTTGGTAAATCTTTTGGCGTAGGAGGTAAGCTGCTCCCTGTGCAGCGCCGCGACTTTAAAAAAAGCCTAGGCCTGCTCTTCGTTCACACACATCTGGCTAAAAGTGTAAGGGTATGATCGAAGTTAAATAGGCTTTGATGCAGGGTTGCGTTTTAGGGGCTTAGGTTGGTAGCGGGGCATCAGTTCAAGGAAGTGTTTTCCTATGTTGACCCACAAAAGCAAAAAACCGCTATAAGTTATTAGCTTACAGCGGTTTTAAGTATTAGTAGGTAGCGGGGACAAGACTCGAACTTGCGACCTTTGGGTTATGAGCCCAACGAGCTACCAACTGCTCCACCCCGCACTGTTATTGTGTTACAAAAGTAGACTAAAGATGTATACTATGCAAGTGTCTATACCAAAAAAGGCTAAAAAAATTAGGTTTAGCTAAAACTTACTAGTTATACCAAAATGAATCTTAGAATATTTAAATGAAATAGGCTGTTGTGCTGCTTGACCTAAAGAATAAACCAACTGAAAGATACCTGCTCCGGTACTGAAACTGATACCTGCCCCTAAACCAAGCGGATAGTCGCTCTGTTTGGAGGCTTCTAAATCACTCCTATAATAGCCTTGGTCGTAGAAAAGCAGCACAAAAGAATCGGAAGCATTGTATAGACGATACTCTAAAGTACCAACAGCATAACTAGAGGCATAAAAGAAAAAATCATCGAAGCCTCTAATTGAGCCTAAACCACCCAGGCGGTACATATCGTTCTGGAAAATACGATCGCTTAGCAGGGCCTCCCCCCGCACACGGGTAAGGAGGGCACTGTTTTTACCTAACCGCATGAAGTTCTCCACCCGTAACCCCACACTTAGCTGAGATGTTTTCATATCCAGCGTATCGTAAAAGCTTTTCTCCAGGTCAGCATTGCGCAGTAGCTTTTTTGTGCCGGCCGCAAACTGCAATTCCACAAGCCGCCCTCGCCTCGGAAAGTAAAAGTCGTCCAGGTTGTTCCAAAGGTAATTTAAGCCATAGGTGGTGGTTTGAGCATCCGCCAAATCAAGTTGCTTTAAGCGTTGCGGACTTGCATCTGCTAGTATACGCGAATTACGCCACTCTGTAAACACACTGAACTTTCCGTATTGCAATGTGTAGTAGCCTAATTGCAGGCGCGGCTGCACTGTTATAAAGGTTGTGTCTTGCTTAAGCAGGTTGAACTTAGCGCCAGCCTCAAAAGGACTTCCGAAGAGGTTAGGGTGCAGGTATTCTCCGTTAAGTATAACAGAGCCAGCGCTTACGCGCCGCCATTGCAGGCCCAGCTGCTTTCCGGTTCCGCTAATGTTCCGAATATTCAGGTTGGCTTCACCTGTTATCAGCAGCTTATCAACCCGATTAGGATCTGGCAGGAAGCCGACAACACCATCTATCTGATTGGTCTGCCTGTCTTCCAGAAAATAATATACTTTTGCTTTATCACGGGCAAACTGTACTTGTGGCGAGCGTGTTATTTTTACATATGGCAGCTGTGTTAGCATGCGTTGCGATGCATCAACCTGATCTTGATTGTATAACTGGCCCGGCAGCAATTGCAGGTAGCGCATCAGAAACTTAGGCTGCGTTTTGGTTTTGCCTACTATCTCTAACGTATCATAGGTTACCACAAAAGCTTTGTCTACCATTAGCGCAGCTTCAACTTTATTCTCTTTTATACTTACAGAATCAAGCCAAACGGAAGCAAACGGATATCCGCTTCGCTCTGCGTAATCCAGAATGCGCTGTTGCAGCTTTACATAGTCGGCTGGTTTAAAAGGTGCCTTCCTGTAGAACTTGTCCCGAAAACCTGATTCCATCAGTATCCCTTCACTTAGGTTGCCGTTGCGTAGCTGGGCCCACTCAAATGGCTGTCCCACATGAAGTTTCACGTGGAGCGTGTCGCGGCGCAAGTATAAACTATCGGCTGAAGCCAACAAAAATGCATCTTGCTGCATTCTATACACAAGTGCTTTTACCTCCTTTGCTGCCTCGGCAGAGTCGGAGAGTGTGGTGCGGAAGTTATATTGCTTCAGCACCTGTCGTCCGGCCGCATCAGGCGCCCTTACTACAAGCTGCACCTTCTGCTGCGGCTTTACTAGCTGTACTTTGGGCGGAGGAGGAGCCGAGGACGTAGTTTGCGCATGCACCAGCGGTAGCCACCATAACAGAACGAAGAAGAAGGCAGCTATTTTGTACATTTGCACTTGGTAATGTGGGGCAAAGAGTTTAGATGTTTATACTTTATACCTGCGGTTGAACATACTATCTGCGCAGCAAGTGTACTTAGGTTTATTGTACTGATGGAGCAAAGGTACTTTTTCAGCAACAAATTTATCAGAAACTGAACAATTGGGCACTTTAATCCATTACCTAATCAACACATTACTTATTAGCAATTTATACTTTGTCCGGCATATACTTACACGTTCCTTTCTGCAAGCAGGCTTGCCACTACTGTGATTTCCACTTCAGCACATCCATGGCCCTTAAAACAGATCTGGTGCAGGCAATGGTGCGCGAACTGGAACTGCGCCAAAACTATCTGCAAGGGCAGGAGGTAGGTACCATCTACTTTGGCGGCGGCACACCTTCGCTGCTAAACCAACAGGAACTCCAACTGCTTCTGGCAACAACAAGGCGCTTGTTTAAAGTTTCGGATAATGTTGAAATTACGCTGGAGGCCAACCCGGATGACCTGACACCCACGAAGCTATATGAACTCAGGGAGGCAGGTGTTAACCGCCTGAGTATTGGCCTGCAGTCTTTCCATGAGCCGCACCTGCGCCTGATGAACAGAGCACATAGCGCCTCCGAAAGTATTGATAGCGTAAGAGATGCCCAGGCCGCTGGCTTCGATAACATTACCGTGGACTTAATTTATGGTGTTCCGGCACCAGACCATACGCTTTGGCAGCAGGACCTGGATACATTGTTTTCGCTAGGAGTGCAGCACGTTTCCTGCTACGCCCTTACCATTGAGCCCGATACCGCTTTTGGACGCTGGAGCAAAAAAGGCAAGTTCATCCCTGCCGAAGATGAGTATACAGCAGAGCAATTTGAGATACTGTTACAGCAGATGCAGCAGCACGGTTATGTGCAGTATGAGATATCAAACTTTTGCCAGCCCGGACACGAGTCGAGGCACAACAGCAACTACTGGCGCGGGGTGCATTACTTAGGCATCGGCCCCAGTGCCCACTCTTTCAACGGCCACTCTAGGCAGCACAACGTGGCGCATAACAAAAAGTACATTGATGGATTACAGCAACAGGACTTGGCACCGTTTGAGCGGGAGGAGCTAACGCTTGCCGACCAGGCGAATGACTATCTGCTGACCACGCTCCGCACTATCTGGGGCAGTGACCTCGAAAAGCTAAAGCTGGAATACAAGTATGATGTAGCTGCCACGCACCCTGACTACCTGCGGGAGCTGGAGCAAAAGGAGCTCGCGCACATAACAGATAACACGCTATACCTGACTGACAAGGGCAAATTGCTGGCTGACCAGATCACTATGGATCTGCTGCTGGAGGAAATAGAGAAGGCATAGCACCAGCAGAAAACCGGTACTACGCCTCAAATTTTTTGTGCCTGATTTATCTTTATACCGCCGCCGGCTCTCCGTTCAGCTGCCCCACAATATACTTCCCGATAGCCAAAGATGACGTTGCCGCTGGCGAAGGGGCGTTGCGCACATGGATGATGTTCCGGCTTTTCAAGATATCGAAATCGTCGATCAGCTTTCCGTTTCTGTCGCAGGCTTGGGCTCTTACGCCGGCACCACCCGGCACCAGGTCGCTTTCCTGCACCTCGGGCACCAGCTTTTGCAGTGCTTTGGTAAAGGCCGCCTTCGACAGCGATCGGTACATTTCACCTAAACCCGTTTGCCCATACTTGGCAGCTATCTTCCAGAAGCCCGGCCAGCTAAATGTTTCCTGCGTGTCTTTCAGGTTGAAGTCCTGGAACTTGTAACCTTCTCTTTTGAAAGCCAATACTGCGTTAGGACCAGCCTCCACACCACCGCGGATCATGCGGGTAAAATGCACGCCCAGAAATGGGAAGCTCGGGTCTGGCACTGGGTAAATCAATGTTTTTACGAGGTACTCTTTCTCCTTGCTCAGCTTATAATACTCGCCTCTGAACGGGATGATGCGCAGGTCGTTTTCCTTCTCTGTCATGTTGGCCACGCGGTCGGAGAAAAGGCCGGCACAGCTCACCACTTTGTCTGCTGCATACATACGCTTGTCAGTCTCCACATAGGTTATGTTGTTTTGGGTGTGGATGTTGATCAGTTTCTCTCCGAACGCCGCCTCGCCGCCATACTTGTTCTGGTAAAGATCCAGCAGCTTCTCAGCCATCTTTGGATAGTCGATGATGCCAGTTTGCGGTACGTGAATCCCTTTGATGCCCGTGCAATGCGGCTCTATCTCCTGTATCTCGGCTAGCGAAGCGAGTTTTCTCAGGTTCGTTAGGCCATTGCGAATTCCCCTGTCATAAATATCATTCAGCTTCTCTACCTCAGTTGGAGTAGTGGCCACGATAATTTTGCCGCAAAGCTCATAAGGGATGGCATGCTCGTCGGCAAACTCTATCAGCGAATTATAGCCAGCAATACAATTTTTTGCTTTCAGGCTCCCCGGTGCATAATAAATGCCGCTATGCATTACGCCGCTGTTGTTGCCCGATTGATGCTTGGCTACAGCTGTTTCTTTTTCAATGATAAGCACCCTGGCGTCCGGGTTCTTTTGCTTTAAATGGTAGGCAACGGAGAGGCCAACTAATCCTGCCCCGATTACAATAGTATCATATTTTTTAACCGACATGCTATGCTGTTTTGATATCTTTACAATCTGAAATATAAAAGCTCTATTGCCGCTTAAGTATAAAAGCTACGGCAAGACACACTCATATACGGAGCTCTATATAGTATGGATAAAGTATACAAGGATATTCATGCGCATGCTGCTGCACTTAGTCATTTCTGCCTTTATACAGACTAGATTTCCGGACCAACAGCAGTTTGTTTATACTTGCTCACTACCCGGCGGCTCCGTTCCTATACTTGCTCCAGAAATTCTGATGGCTGGCTTAGTTATTTTCGGGAGGCGCCAATACAAAAAAGCGTGG
The DNA here is from genome assembly GCF_042678745.1 of Pontibacter rugosus. Lineage (NCBI taxonomy): Bacteria > Pseudomonadati > Bacteroidota > Cytophagia > Cytophagales > Hymenobacteraceae > Pontibacter > Pontibacter rugosus. The sequence continues at coordinate 13,750 of NZ_JBHTLD010000046.1, forward strand.
GATAAAGTATAAACTTTACCTCACGCCTTATGCTGCTTTACAGGATGTTTAAAACAACGCTTCTGCTACCTTTCTAACAGAGCCTGACTTGCCCATAGAATAGTAGTGCAGGCAAGGCACACCGAACTCCATCAGCTCTTTCGATTGTTTGATGGCCCACTCCACCCCCACCTGAGCGGCAGCTTTGTTGTCGGCACAAGCTTCTACAGCATCCGCTAAATCGCAGGGGATATCAATGTGGAAGAGGCTTGGCAGCAGCGACAGCTGTGTTTTGGTGGTGAGTGGCTTTAAACCAGGTATAATCGGCACGTCTATTCCTTCCTCGCGGCAAAGATTTACAAAGTCGAAGTACTTCTGGTTGTCGAAGAACATTTGCGTTACAATGTAATCAGCACCAAGCTCTATCTTACGCTTTAACCAGCGCAGGTCTGATCTTAAGTTAGGCGCCTCGAAATGTTTCTCCGGATAGCCCGCCACGCCAATGCAGAAATTTGTGCCATTCGTGTTAGCCTGCTCATCGTCCAGGTAAACGCCATTGTTCATATTGACCACCTGGTCAATAAGTTCAGTGGCATAGTGATGCCCTCCTGGTTCTGGTACAAAACGCGCCTCGCTTTTCACACAGTCGCCACGCAATACCAGCACGTTGTCTATACCTAAAAAGTGCAGGTCTATCAAAGCGTTCTCCGTTTCTTCTTTGTTAAAGCCACCGCAAATCAGGTGTGGCACAGTGTCTACTTTATAGTGGCCCTGAAGCGCCGCACAAATGCCTACAGTACCGGGACGCTTGCGGGTAGAGCGCTTTTCCAGCAGGCCATTCTCCCGCTGCTTATAAATGTATTCTTCCCGGTGATACGTCACGTCGATGAACGGCGGGTTAAACTCCATCAACGGGTCGATGTGGTTGTAAAGGGTGTGCAGGTTTTCGCCTTTCAGGGGCGGCAGTATTTCGAACGTGAACAGCGTTTTGCCATTCGCGTTTCTAAAGTGATCCGTTACTTTCATGTATTGCTTTCAGGTGCTTTTTCTAGATGTTAGATACTAGACATTAGATGCTAGACGATTTATGTTGGTTATGATACTAGATTTTTGCACTGCATGAAAAGTCTAACATCTAATATCTAGCGTCTAATGTCTGAAACTTATACCGCCTGCTGCGCCAGCGGCTTTGGCTCATAGTTCAGGTTTGGAGACAGCCAGCGTTCCAGCTCTTCCTGCGGCATGTTTTTGCGCTTAGCCAAGTCTGCCACCTGGTCTTCACCGATTTTGCCCAGGCCAAAGTACTTCGACTCCGGGTGGGAGAAGTATAAACCACTCACCGAGGAAGCCGGGTACATGGCCAGGTTCTCGGTAAGTATGATCCCGGTTTGCTCCTCGGCCTGCAGCAGGTTAAACAGCGTGATCTTTTCGGTATGGTCAGGGCAGCCAGGATAGCCTGGTGCCGGCCGAATGCCTTTGTATTGCTCTTTGATCAGATCCTGATTGCTCAGCTGCTCTTCCGGTGCATAGCCCCACAACTCCCGGCGCACCTTTAGGTGCATCAGTTCGGCAAAGGCTTCTGCTAATCTATCGGCCAAGGCTTTGACCATAATGGAGCGGTAGTCGTCATGATCGGCTTCATACTTCTCAATCAGCTTCTCGATGCCGAACCCAGCCGATACGGCAAAGCCACCAATATAATCAGCCACACCGGTTTCTTTTGGGGCAATGAAATCAGAGAAAGCCATGTTGGCTACGCCCTGTCCTTTTTTGCCTTGCTGCCGCAAAGTATGGAACTCCGTCAGCTCGTTTTCACGTGAATCATCGGCGTATACTTCTATAGTGTCATCGGCCTCCACGTTGGCAGGGTAGAAGCCTACCACGGCACGTGCCTCCAGCAACTGATTGTCTACTATCTCCTGCAGCATTTCCTGCGCATCTGCAAACAGCTTACGCGCCTCTGTTCCCAGTTCAGCATCATCCAGTATTTTCGGATATTGGCGCTTCAGCTCCCAGGTATGGAAAAAAGGAGTCCAATCGATGAACGGCACAATTTCAGAAAGCGGATAGTTGTTAAATGCTTTCGTGCCGATAAAGCTTGGTTTGGTTGGCTGTGTTGTAGTCCAGTCTACTTTATACTTGTTAGTTCGTGCCTCTTCTATACTTGCAAAAGCACGATCTTTTGTTCGGCTGTAGTGATCCTCGCGCAGCTTTTCATACTCCGCCTTGATTTCTGCAATGTAGTTTTCACGGTCGCTGCCCAGCAGGCTGCTCACCACGGTTACACTACGGGAGGCATCGTGCACGTGCACCACCGGCCCGCTGTACTGCGGTGCAATCTTCACAGCCGTATGTACACGGGAAGTAGTGGCACCTCCAATCATCAGCGGAATTTTCATGCTTCTTCGCTCCATTTCCTGCGCCACATATACCATCTCGTCCAGCGAAGGCGTGATCAAACCGCTCAGGCCAATGATATCCACCTGCTGCGCTTCGGCCTCTGCCAGAATTTTGTCCAGCGACACCATCACGCCCAAGTCGATCACCTCATAGTTATTACAGGCCAGCACCACACCCACTATATTTTTGCCGATGTCGTGTACATCGCCTTTCACGGTAGCCATCAATATAGTGCCTGCGGTTGACTTTGATGTATCGTCAGCCAGCTTCTCAGCCTCCATAAAAGGCAGCAGGTAAGCGACAGACTTTTTCATCACACGCGCACTTTTCACCACCTGCGGCAGGAACATTTTACCAGCACCGAACAAGTCACCTACCACCGTCATACCGGCCATCAGCGGACCTTCGATCACATCCAACGTTTTAGTAGCTTTCTGGCGGGCCTCCTCCGTGTCCTCCTCTACAAACTCCACCACCCCACGCACCAGTGCATGCTTCAGGCGCTCCTCTACTGGGGCATCGCGCCAAGCTGTGTCTGCTCCAGTAGCTGTTTTACCTTTACCTTTTACCTTTTCGGCATAGGTTACCAGCTTTTCCGTAGCGTCGGGGTGGCGATTAAAGATTACGTCTTCAATCAGGTCGCGCAGTTCCGTCGGGATTTCGCTGTACACGCCCATCATACCTGCATTCACAATGCCCATGTCCATACCTGCCTGCACGGCATAGTATAAGAACACCGTGTGCATGGCCTCGCGCACCAGATCATTGCCCCGAAACGAGAACGACAGGTTACTCACCCCACCACTTACCAGCGCATGCGGCAGGTTTGCTTTGATCCACTTTACCGTCTCAATATAATCTACAGCATAGTTATTATGCTCTTCTATACCTGTGGCAATAGCCAGTATGTTAGGGTCGAAAATGATGTCCTGCGGCGGGAAGCCAACTTCATCGACTAAAATGCGGTAAGACTTCTCGCAAATTTCTATTCTGCGCTCAAAGGTGTCTGCCTGGCCCTGTTCATCAAAGGCCATCACAACAACGGCTGCACCGTACTGGCGCACTTTGCGAGCTACTTTTTTGAATGCTTCTTCGCCTTCTTTTAAGCTGATGGAGTTAACGATGCTCTTGCCCTGCACACATTTCAAACCTGCCTCGATCACACTCCATTTAGAAGAGTCGATCATAATAGGCAATTTCGAAATATCAGGTTCAGAGGCGATCAAATTCAGGAAGTTGGCCATGGCCTGCTCTGAGTCAAGCATGCCTTCGTCCATGTTCACATCTATGATCTGGGCACCGCCTTCTACCTGCTGCTGCGCCACAGATAAGGCTTCCTCGAACTTCTCTTCTACAATAAGGCGGGCGAATTTTTTGGAGCCGGTTACGTTGGTACGTTCACCTACATTCACAAAAAGGCTTTCGGGGTAGATGGTGAGGGGCTCGAGGCCGCTGTAGCGAGGAAGAGGGGCAACGGGGGTGGGAACGCGTGGTTTATATTGCTGCACCAGGTCAGAGATAACCTTTACGTGCATTGGCGTAGTACCACAACAACCGCCAAGTATGTTTACCAGCCCTTCTTTCAGGTACTCTTCTACAATCTCGCCCATTTGCTGTGCCGTCTCGTCATAACCGCCAAAGGCGTTTGGCAAACCAGCATTAGGATAGGCACTAATGTAAGTATCAGAAATACGGGAAAGCTCTTTGATGTGGGTTTTAAGCTGACGCGCACCTAAAGCACAGTTAAATCCAATGCTAAGTATAGGTGCATGCGAGATGGAGTTCCAAAACGCTTCTACCGTCTGGCCAGACAAGGTACGGCCGCTGGCATCCGTGATCGTACCTGACACCATAATCGGCAGCTCTTTGCCGCCGTCCTGCACATACTGGTCTATCGCAAAAAGCGCCGCTTTACAGTTCAGTGTATCAAATACTGTTTCTACCAGCAGCAGGTCAGAACCACCATCCACCAGGCCGCGCACCTGCTCATAGTAGGCCTCCACCAGTTGGTCGAAGGTGATGGCACGGTAGCCAGGGTGGTTCACATCCGGGGAAAGCGAAGCGGTACGGTTTGTCGGACCAATGGCACCTGCTACAAAGCGCGGCTTGCCCGGTAGTTTAGCTTCTATCTCATCTGCTGCCTCACGTGCCAGCCTTGCCGATTCATAGTTCAGCTCATACACGATGTGCTCCAGGTGGTAGTCGGCCATGGCGATGCTGGTACCGCTAAAGGTGTTGGTTTCGATGATATCGGCACCAGCCTCCAGATACTCAGCATGTATGGCTTTGATTACGTCTGGACGGGTAATGGAAAGGAGATCATTATTCCCTTTCAGGTCGCCGGTATGATCTTGGAAGCGATCCCCACGGAAGTCGGACTCCTGTAGTTGGTAACGCTGAATCATAGTGCCCATCGCACCATCCAGCACTAGCACACGCTCTTGCAGCAGTTTATAAATCGGATGTGATTTTGTCATTTCGGTGTCTTTCTTCTCGTAATTGTCTACGCAGCTTATCAAGAAAAACACCTACAAAGGTAGGAGCAGTCTTATCTTCCCTGGCAGCAGTAGCTCCAGGAGGGAGGTAGCACCAAGCTATAAACATGGTTGCTAAGACGTCAAAGGGCCCTGTCCCTCAGTCTTTCTTGATAAGAATGTTGCAAAGTAAAGGGTTATATGCGGAAAAAAGAAATTTGTTGCATGGAAATGTGGAGAACAGTGGGTCAAGTTCGTTTTGTTTGCTGTTTAAACTTGGGTGTAGGAGTTTGTGGAGCAGGTTTGGCGAACCACCCCCGGCCCCTCCTTGTCCAAGGTGGGGAGGTTTCCGCTACTGCTTCTTGGGCAAGTAACTACTTTGTCGTTGCGGCTGATCAGGGGAATTCTCCTCACCCCAACCCTCTCCTAATAACTGGAGAGGGAGAAGTGCTGTTGCTCTAGCTGAAGTATAAGCGCTGTAACTGATGGTATTAAGCGGACAGGTCGCGACCTGTCCCTACAAATTCTACATATGAATGATGGTGAAATCAGCAGCTACTAGAACTGATTCCAGTCCTTGGGTTGAGCGCCTTGTGCATGTTGCGGTGCCCGCTAGGGCAGCCCGCAGCGGAGCGAGGAGCAGCTTCAGGCACACAGCGCGATGCCCGAGGACGAGGCCTCGCGGCCGTGAGCGCTCCAAAGCATAAAATGAAACAATGGGTATTTGGGAGCTAGAGGATAAGCGGAAGCTAGGAAGTATAGCTTGGCTGAAGTTGCGAAAGCTTAGCTAAGCAAGTATGGCCGAAACAAGTATAGTCCCCCGCTGCGCAAGTATGGCTTTTCAAGCCAGTCGAGTTACAAACCTGACATCATAGCAGGATACAAGTCTGAAGACTTGCCCCAGTAGGCGAAGTATAAGTTGCAGTTAGCGGCGGTGGTTTAAGGCACAAGCGGACGCTTGCGCTAAATGAGGCTTAGATATCCTTAAGCAACAAGTATAAAACAAAAAGAGGGATGTCTTTCGACATCCCTCTTTCCTCGTATCAGCTATACTTAATACTAAGCTTCAGCTTGTACTTTAGGAAGTACAGAAACGTAAGAACGGTTCTTCTTTCCTTTTCTGAACTGAACAACACCATCAGTTAATGCAAACAGGGTATGGTCTTTGCCCATACCTACGTTTACACTTGGGTGGTGTGCAGTACCTCTTTGTCTTACAATGATGTTACCAGCGATAATATCCTGGCCACCGTAAATCTTAACGCCAAGACGTTTAGAATGTGATTCACGGCCGTTGTTAGAACTACCAGCTCCTTTTTTGTGTGCCATCTTTTTAACTATTTAACTCAGGTTAGCGAACTAAGCCTGAAAGGATTCAACGATTAATTTCTTCTTACTGCTTAACCAATGCTCTCGATAAGAACTTTAGTATAGTTTTGACGATGACCTCTCGACTTTCTATACCCTTTTCTTCTCTTCTTCTTGAAGATATGAACCTTGTCAGCTCTGAATTCCCCTAAGATTTTACCAGTTACCTTGATACCATCTACAAAAGGAGCGCCAACAGTAATGTTACCGTTATCGTCTGTAAGAAGAACATTGGCGAACTCAACGGCGTCACCTTCATTGCCGGAAAGCTTGTTAGCGTAGATGAACTTACCGCTCTCTACTTTGGTCTGTTGACCTGCGATTTCTACAATTGCGTACATCAGCTTCAATGTATGTTTAAAGTTTAGTCCGCAAAAGTACGGCAATTATTTGATACATGCAACGCCTTGTATAACAAATTGTTTACCAACTACACAACCCTCACACAGTCATGTGGAAAACAATGTTGATATCCACACTAACTTTTTTAGCACTTGCTAAAAAAGTTTGCAACAATCTGTAATTCAGATCATTGGAGCCAATATAACCAAACCCACTTTTCCACAATATTTATACCAAGCTCAACCAGACCAGCCATAAACAATGCTTCATCTTTTAACATCTTGCCTGAAACAACATGCCTAACACCACCACCTCACCAGCTCTTATCCCTTAATTTATAGGCAAATAAAGATATTTAAACTTAAATATATAATAAAATTTAGATGTGGATAACAGTGTGAATTACCACCAAAAACAGCCCTAATGCCGCATTCAGAGGGTGTGCATAAATTGAACAACTTTCGGCCCGAAAATCAAGTTCATTTCTATATATTTGAAGTCACGAAATACTTTGGCTGCCACTCAGGCAAGAGCCAAACATTTTATGACTACAAGAGGTTTTGAGTGAAACCTGAGCCTAAAACCCTTTAATTATATTAAAACATGAGTGATATGGAGCCAATACTGAAAGAGAACCCAAACCGCTTTGTCTTATTTCCAATTCAGAACGATGCGGTGTGGCAGATGTATAAGCAGGCGGAGGCCAGCTTTTGGACGGCAGAGGAGATAGACCTAAGTCAGGACCTGAAAGACTGGGAAAATCTGAACGATGGCGAACGCCACTTCATCAGCCATGTACTTGCCTTTTTTGCTGCCTCAGATGGTATCGTGAACGAAAACCTGGCTGTTAACTTCATGAACGAGGTGCAGATTCCAGAGGCGCGCTGCTTCTACGGCTTTCAGATCATGATGGAGAACATCCACTCCGAAACATATTCTTTGTTGATTGATACTTATGTAAAAAAACAGAGCGAGAAAGACCATCTGTTCAACGCGTTAGAGACAGTGCCGGCAGTAGGCAAAAAGGGCGAGTGGGCCTTGAAATGGATCGAAAGCGAGAACTTTGCTGAGCGCCTGATCGCGTTTGCCGCAGTAGAGGGCATTTTCTTCTCCGGCTCTTTCTGCTCTATCTTCTGGATGAAAAAGCGCGGCTTGATGCCTGGCCTGACTTTCTCGAACGAGCTGATCAGCCGCGACGAAGGCCTGCACTGCGACTTTGCCTGCTTGTTATATAGTATGCTAAACAACAAACTGCCAGAGGAGCGCGTGCAGCATATTATTCGCGATGCGGTAAGTATAGAGCAGGAGTTTGTAACTGACGCACTTCCTGTTGACCTGATTGGCATGAACTCAAAGTTAATGAACCAGTACATCGAGTTTGTGGCCGACCGTCTGTTAGTAGCATTAGGATGCAGCAAGATCTATAACTCAACCAACCCATTTGACTTTATGGAGATGATCTCGCTGCAAGGCAAGACAAACTTCTTTGAGAAGCGCGTGGGTGAGTACCAGAAAGCTGGCGTAATGGGCGACAAAGACAAAAACGTGTTCAGCCTGGACGAAGATTTTTAGACTAAACTTTTCTTTAGTAAGTTTAGGTGGTCTTAGGGAGCCAAATCTTCTTTTCCCACCTAAGCTTACCCTGAGTTACCACCGCACCGGGCGGCACAGGAGTAACACATAAAACCTCATCCCGGCGAGTATATTGCTGGCACACCACCAGCCAAAGGGGAATTCTCACTCCTCTATATAGTAAAAGCATTTGGCTTTACCTTTAAATAGTTGTACTGCAACGTCTTATAGGCGCATGAGCGTATTGGACTAAGTATACGCACACCAAAAGAATAACCGCCTGCTGCACCGGCAGAGGCTTATCTATATTTTTATTTAAGAACCCGAGGCCTTTAACCTCGCTAAATGTATATGCTATGTTAGTAGTTAAACGAGACGGCAGACGCGAATCCGTCAAATTCGATAAGATTACCGCACGCATCGAAAAGCTGTGCTATGGTTTACATATGGATTACGTGTCGCCGATTGAGGTGGCCAAGAAGGTGATTGACGGTATCTATGATGGCGTAACCACTGTAGAACTAGATAACCTGGCAGCCGAAACAGCTGCGTCGCTCACTACCAAGCATCCGGATTATGCGGTGTTGGCAGCGCGTGTGGCTATTTCTAACCTGCACAAGGTAACAAGCAAGTCGTTCTCTAACACCATGAAGCGCCTCTATACTTATGAGGATCCTAAAACTGGTGAGAACGCCTCTTTGATTGCCAAGGATGTATATGAGATCATCCGTAAAAATGCGGCCCTGCTGGACTCAACTATTATCTACGACCGCGACTACAACTACGATTACTTCGGTTACAAAACACTGGAGCGCTCTTACCTGCTTCGCCTGGATGGCAAAATTGTGGAGCGCCCGCAACATATGCTAATGCGTGTGGCCGTGGGTATTCATAAGGAAGACATCGAATCTGCCATCGAGACATATAATCTCATGTCTGAGAAATGGTTTACACACGCCACCCCAACACTATTTAACGCTGGCACGCCTAAGCCACAGCTGTCTTCGTGCTTCCTGCTAACGATGAAGGACGACAGCATCCCGGGCATTTATGATACCCTGAAGCAATGTGCGCAGATCTCGCAGAGCGCTGGCGGTATTGGCCTGAGCATCCACAATGTGCGTGCAACAGGATCATACATCAAAGGCACGAACGGCACTTCTAACGGTATCATCCCGATGCTGAAGGTGTTTAACGACACAGCCCGCTACGTAGACCAGGGTGGTGGCAAGCGCAAAGGCGCCTTTGCTATTTACCTGGAGCCGTGGCACTCTGACATCTTCGACTTCCTGGACCTGAAAAAGAACCATGGTAAAGAAGAAAACCGCGCCCGCGATTTATTCTATGCTCTTTGGACACCAGACCTGTTCATGAAGCGCGTGGAGGAGAACGGCGACTGGAGCCTGTTTTGTCCGCACGAAGCACCTGGCCTGGCAGATTGCTGGGGCAAAGACTTTGAGCGCCTGTACGAGAAGTATGAGCGTGAAGGCCGTGCCCGTAAGACTATCAAAGCACAAGAGCTTTGGTTTGCCGTACTGGAGTCTCAAGTAGAGACAGGTACACCTTATATGCTGTATAAGGATGCCGCAAACCGTAAGAGCAATCAGCAGAACCTAGGCACTATCAAGAGCTCGAATCTGTGTACTGAAATTATGGAGTATACTAGTGCTGATGAAATTGCGGTTTGCAACCTGGCATCGCTGGCATTGCCTCGCTTCGTAAAAGAAGACAACGACGGCAACAAGACGTTTGACCACCAGAAGCTGTTTGATGTAACGTACCATGCCACTGTTAACCTGAACAAGGTTATCGACATAAACTATTACCCTGTAAAAGAGGCTGAAAACTCTAACATGCGCCACCGCCCAATAGGCTTAGGTGTACAAGGCCTGGCTGATACTTTTATTCACCTGCGTATGCCTTTCGAAAGCGACGAGGCAAAGGGCTTGAATAAAGATATCTTCGAAACGATCTATTTTGCAGCCATGACGGCCTCTAAAGACCTTGCGAAGAAGAACGGGGCTTATGAAACGTTCAAAGGTTCTCCGTTATCAGAAGGCAAGTTCCAGTTCGACCTATGGAATGTATCTCCGGATAGCGGCCGTTGGGATTGGGAAAGCCTGCGCAAAGACGTAGTAGAATATGGTGTGCGTAATTCACTTTTAGTAGCACCTATGCCTACTGCTTCTACTGCTCAGATTTTAGGTAACAACGAGTCGTTTGAGCCTTATACTTCTAACATTTACCTGCGCCGCGTGCTTTCAGGTGAATTTATGGTGGTGAACAAGCACCTGCTGAAGGACCTGATTTCGCTGGGCATCTGGAACGACCGCATGAAGCAGGATATTATTGCTGCCAACGGTTCTGTTCAAGATATCCCGAACATCCCGCAGCACATCAAAGACCTATACAAAACAGTATGGGAAATCAGCCAGCGTACTATCATAGATATGAGTGCTGATCGTGGCGCATTTATCTGCCAAAGCCAGTCGCTGAACCTGCACGTGATGAACGTTAACTTCGGCAAGCTGACTTCCATGCATTTCCATTCCTGGAAGCGTGGCCTGAAAACAGGTATGTATTACCTGCGCACCAAGTCTGCCGTAGATGCCATCAAGTTTACGGTTGAGAAACAGGCTGCCGAGACACTCTCGCCGGTCTACAACAACCAAGACCAGAATCGCAACGACATGAGTTGCTCCCTGGATAACCCGGACGCTTGCGAAGCTTGCGGATCGTAATTTTAAGACAAGTTGATAAATAGAAAAGGCCACTATCTTACAAATAGTGGCCTTTTCTATTT
>NZ_JBHTLD010000047.1:0-24650 GCF_042678745.1 Pontibacter rugosus
AATTCAGAACTAAAAAGAATTTAATAGTAAATTAAAAACTTAATATACCGTGATCAAAAAATATTTTTTAATCGGACTTTTGGCTGTGTTCATGCGTCCTGCCTTTGCTCAGGAACCTGCTTCCGGAGGCGTAAAAGTACTGACGCTGGAAGAAAGTATACAGTATGCGCTGAGCAACAACCAGGATGTAAAAAAAGCCAGCTACGACGAGCAAATCGGTAGCCAGCAGATCAGAGAAGCCAGAAGCCAGGGACTACCGCAAGTAAATATTGCTGGTGGATTAGACTACTACCCGGCCCTGCCTACACAGATTTTACCTGGCGAATTAGCGGGTATGCCTGGTGAAGATATTCCAGTTAGGTTTGGTAAAGACTACAGTGCCAACGGAAATGTAAAGTTAACACAGTTGCTGTTCAACCAATCTTACTTTGTAGGTCTGAAGGCTGCCAAAACATCCCAGGACCTGTATCGCCTGAGAAAAGAGATGGCGCAGGAAGATCTGATTTATAACATTGGTGCTGCCTACTACCAGACACTGCAAACAAAGGAGCAGTTTCAGAACATAGAGGCTAACCTAAAGCGCCTGGCAGAACTGGAGCGTATCATGACGCTGCAGTACAAGAACGACCTGGTGCCGAAAGTGGAGCTGAACCGTGTGAAGGTGAATACAACGAACCTGCAGAATCAGTTACAGACACTTACTACTACTTACGAGCAGCAAAAGAACATGCTGAAGTTCTTTATGAATATGCCGCTGGAGCAGGAAATAGAGCTCAGCAGCAATACCACAGCGCTAGACAACGTGGTATTAGAAGCCATTACGGCAGAACAGGCAGTAGCTCAGAAAGTACAGTACGACCTGCTGAACACGCAAAAGCAGCTTCAGGGATACAGCATTAAAAATATACAGGCTGGTTATTACCCTACTTTGTCTGCTTATGGCCAATACGGTTATAACACACAGCGTGATGAGCTTTTTAACTCTAATGTGCCTTGGTTCAAAACTTCAGTAGTTGGCTTACAGGTTAACATTCCGATTTTTGACGGTTTCAGAAAAGACGCTCAAGTGAAGCAAGGCCAGCTAGAGATCAGAAAAATCAACGAAGACATCTCAAAGCTGGAGACAAACACTGCCGTTGAACTGACAAACGCACTTGCGCAACTGCAAAACAGCCAGAATTCTATCAAAGCGCAACAGCAAAACGTGGACCTGGCACAGGAAGTGTATGATACCACTAATGATCTTTATAAAGAAGGAATATCACCACTTACTGATTTGCTAAGCGCAGAAGTAAGCCTGAGGGAGGCAAAAACAAACCTGAATAACGAAAACCTAAAGTATAAAGTAGCTCAGCTGAATTATCTGAAAGCCAGAGGCGAATTAGAAACACTAACTAAATAGTAAAACATCAAACATAACATGAAGAAGGTATTTTATATCATCGCAGTTTTGGCAGTAATTGGACTTATTGGCTATACGCTAATGAACAATAAGAAAGACATGGCCGCTACTGCTGCCATTGCCGAGCGCAAAAGCGAAGCAATTCCGGTAGTGGTTACAGCACCTGCCATGGGCAAAATGGATAAGTCGTTTACCGCACAAGGTAATTTTATACCGGAGCAGGACCTAACGCTTTTGTCTGAAACACAGGGGCAGGTTGTAAAAATTTACAAAGACAACGGAGATCGGGTGAAAGCAGGAGAACTATTGGCGCAAGTAGACGCGCAGCTTCTTCGTGCCGAGCTAGTAAAAGCGCAAGCGAACTACAGCAAAACCAAGCGCGACCTGGAGCGATTCGAGAATTTGGCACAAGGCGATGCTATCACGCAGCGCCAATTAGAAGATGCCAGATTAGCTTTTAGCAATGCAGAGGCAGGTTTGATATCAGCTAAAAAACGCGTGGCAGACACTAGCATCAAATCTCCTATCACAGGCCGAATCAACCAGAAGTTTATTGAAGTGGGTTCTTACCTGAGCCCTACCACGCAGCTTTTTAATATCGTGAACGTGGATAAACTGAAGATGAACATCAAAGTTTCTGAAAGCCAGGTAGGCCTTATCAGCCAGGGGCAGAAAGTGCAGATTAAAGCAAACGCTGCCAGCAACGAGACTTTTGAAGGCACTGTAAAGGCAATCGCTTCTAAAGGTGATAACTCTCTGAACTATAACGTGGAGCTACAGGTGAGCAACCCGTCTGATAACCCGCTGAAAGCCGGCATGTATGGTACTGCTTATTTCGAAGTAGCTGATCAGCGCGAGGCTTTGCTGTTAGAGCGTGAGGCCATAGTTGGCAGCCTTCAGAACCCACAGGTGTTTGTTGTACAAAACGGCAGTGCTATCCTGAAAGACATACAGGTTGGGAACGTGCAAGGTAACAAAGTAGAGGTAACAGGCGGACTGGACGCTAATACAAAAGTGGTGCAGTCAGGACAGATTAACCTGAAGAACGGCACAAAAATCACAGTGCTTTAAGCAGGAGTGCTCTTATACTTCATTAAAAACTTAAGAAAAAAGATTAAATGAATATCACTAAAATATCCATACAGCGCTCAACGATCGTGGTAGTGATTTTCGCCATACTTACCTTATTAGGTCTGGCGAGCTACTTCACGTTGAACTATGAGCTTCTTCCGAAGTTCTCTCCGCCGGTATTGACTGTGTCTACCTTCTACCCTGGCGCTTCGCCATCAGAAGTAGAGAACTCCGTAACCAAGGAGATTGAAGATGCGCTCTCTTCTTTAGAGAACGTGGACGAAATAAAAGGTACTTCCCAGGAAAGCTTCTCCGTGATTGTGGTGCAGCTGAAGCAGGGAACTGATGTAGACTTAAGTCTGCAGGATGCACAGCGTAAAATCAACGCCATATTGGGTGAACTACCTGAAGACGCCGATCCGCCATCCCTGGGTAAGTTCGACTTCAGTGACATGCCGATCATGCAATTAGGTGCTACCGCTAAAATGTCTCCTACCGCGTTTTATGACCTGGTAGAGAACAAGGTAAAGCCAGAGCTTTCTCGTGTACCGGGCATGGCCCAGATTAAAGTGTTAGGTGGCCAGGAGCGTGAAATTAAGGTAAACCTTAACGCGGCAAAACTACAGGCTTACGGACTTTCTATATCGCAGGTACAGCAGAAAATTCAGTTCTCTAACCTCGACTTCCCTACTGGTAAAGTAAAGAACGAAGAGGGCCAGACACTGATTCGTTTAGCGGGTAAGTATGAAACAGTAGACCAACTGCGCAACCTGGTGTTGAAAGAGGAAGAAAATGGCGGTTCTATTCGCCTGAGCGATGTGGCAGAAGTACAGGATACACAGAAAGACACAGAAGTTCTGACGCGTGTAAACTCTCTTTCTTCTATCGGTCTTTCTATCCAGAAGCAGTCTGATGCCAACGCGGTAGAAGTAAGTGAACTGACTCGCCAGGCACTGGCTCAGCTTGAGAAAACATATGAAGCAGAAGGCCTGAAGTTTACGATTGCCAAAGACAGCTCTGAATTTACGTTGGAGGCTGCCGATGCTGTAATACATGACTTGTTCCTGGCAATTATACTGGTGGCTGTGGTAATGTTGCTGTTCCTGCACTCGCTACGCAACGCCATAATCGTGATGATCTCTATCCCTGCTTCCCTTATTGCTACCTTTATTGCGATGAACCTGCTGGGTTACTCACTTAACCTGATGACACTGCTGGGCTTATCCCTGGTGGTAGGTATTCTGGTGGATGATGCCATTGTGGTGATTGAGAATATTTACCGCCACATGGAGATGGGCAAGAAGCCCGCGCAGGCAGCGTACGATGGTATCCGTGAGATTGCAGCTACAGTAACTTCCATTACGCTGGTAATTGTGGTTGTATTCGTGCCGATTGCCTTATCTACAGGTCTGGTATCAGACATTCTGCGTCAGTTCTCTGTGGTGGTGGCAATTTCTACGATGCTAAGCTTGTTCGTAGCCTTTACCTTGATTCCGTTGCTGGCAAGCCGCTTCTCCAGATTAGAGCACCTGTCAGACAAGAATATCTTTGGCCGCTTTATACTTTCTTTTGAGCGCTTCCTGGATCGTGTGATCGAAGGTTTTACTTCTACTCTGAAATGGGCGTTTAATCACAAGTTTATCACTGTGCTAGGTACAGTAGTATTACTGGTAGCTTCTATAGCACTGGTTCCTGCCGGCTTTATCGGTAGTGAGTTTGTGAGTGCCGGCGACCGCGGTGAGTTCATTGTGCAGCTGGAGTTGCCAAAGAATGCAACAGTTGAACAGACAAACTTTGCTTCCCGCCAGGTAGAAGGCTATTTGGAGCAGTATCCGGAGGTAACAAACCTTTTCACGACAGTAGGTACAACATCTTCAGCACAGGCAGGCCAAAACACGGCTTACCTGGCAGAGGTAAACGTAAAGTTAGTGGATGCTTCGGAACGTGTTTTATCTACCAACGCTTTTGCTCGTGAAATGAAGGTTGGGCTGGAAGAAACAATTCCAGGCGTTAAGGTAACCATGATACCTGTAAGTATGGTAGGCGGTGGAAACCAGTCTCCTATTCAGATTGTATTGAGTGGTTCTAACCTGGATACAGTGATGGCTTTCTCTGACAAAGTGTTGGCGGAGGTAGAGCAGGTACAAGGTACGGCTGAAGTGAAGAAATCAGTAGAAGATGGTAACCCGGAGATCGCTGTATCTGTGGATCGTGATAAGATGGCGAGCTTAGGCCTTTCGCTGGAGCAAGTGGGTGCCGGTATGCAAACTGCGTTTAGTGGTAACACCAATGCCCAGTTCCGAGGGGTAGAGAGCGATTATGATATCAACATTCGCCTGGATGACTTCGACCGCAGAAGCACAACCGATATTGGTAACCTATCCTTCACTAATAACAAAGGCCAGCAAATTCGCCTGAGCCAGTTTGCTAACATTGAGCAGTCTTCTGGCCCATCTCAACTGGAGCGTAAGGACCGTGTAAGCTCTGTATCTGTAAATTCGCAAGTAATTGGCAGGCCAACAGGTTCGGTAGGTACCGAAATACAGGAGCGACTTGCAAAGCTGGATACGCCAAAAGGAATATCTATTACTTACGCTGGTGATTTGAAGAACCAAAGTGAAGGTTTTGGTACCTTAGGTCTGGCTCTGATGGCATCTATCGTGTTCGTGTACCTGATCATGGTAGCGCTGTATGATAGTTATGTGTACCCGCTGGTAGTATTATTCTCTATTCCACTGGCTATTATCGGTGCCTTGCTGGCACTGGCGCTTTCAGCATCTACATTGAGTATCTTCTCTATACTTGGTATTATCATGCTGATCGGTCTGGTTGCGAAGAACGCCATTATGGTGGTCGACTTTACCAACAAGCTGAAGTCTGAAGGTGTGGAAGTGAAAGAAGCTTTGATCGAATCGGTAAGAATACGTTTCCGTCCGATTTTGATGACAACACTAGCCATGGTGATAGGTATGTTGCCGATTGCCTTGGCAAGCGGACCAGGTGCTGAGTGGAAGAATGGCCTGGCTTGGGCACTGATTGGTGGTCTGAGCTCATCCATGTTCCTGACGCTGATTGTGGTACCAGTAATTTACTACCTGTTCGACCGTGTGCTGGCTAAGCTTGGCATGGATAAGAAGACTGAGATTGAGCTGATTGACAAAACAGCAGAAGAACTGGAGCGCGAGACAGCTGAGTTGGAAGACTCTAAAATGAGCCACTCCCACGCTTACTAAAACATACCTGTTCTTTAAAATAAATTAAATAATGGTAGCTAGACTCGCGGAGGCTTATGGCCTTCGCAAGTCTTTTGCCTACCCTATCAATAACTTGGCTGCATTCTTGCAGTTATTTAAAGGCTAAGCGCCTGACTTTTACCTAACATTTACATGCCATGGAAAATGTAAACAACTCTACCCAAGTAATACAAAATGAGATGGTAAAGATTATCAGCTCCATTAAGAAAGTTCACCCTAACAAATTGTTAGAAGTCAGAGATTTTACTGAACTGGATTTTGATATCCTGGATGTGGTGGATATTATTCTGGCAGTTGAAAAAAACTATCACCTTACCATTCCAGATGAAGTGCCTGTTTACTCTATCGATGATTTTATAAATTACGTGTATACCCAAAACCACAAACAAGCAAGTTAAAACTGCTTACTTACCAATAGACAGAGGGGCCGCAGACAATCTGCAGCCCCTCTGTCTGTTTATGCTATTCTCGCTCCTCCTCTATTGTTTAGAGCCTCCGCTGCTATGCTAATGTGTGTTGCCTGCTTGAGTAACTAACCGAACTGGCTATAACCACCCATGTAGCTGTTGCAGCTGTGTACTTCCTCAGAAAAAAAGTATAAAGCTATAGCCCTTTCCTGCTTTACAAGCCGCTATACTTTGTATTACCTGTATCAATCCTCCATCCCTCTCATATCTGTGTCCTTCTTTACAGTTCACTGGGTTGATAGGCATATTAGATAAAGCCTGTTTACATTCTGTACTCGCAAGCGAAAGCTAATTAGAGGGGGATATGGCAAAGCAGAATTTATATTTCAAAGCCGCACAATAAAGTGAGAAAAGTATAAAACCAGATTCCTTTCCAGGCTTTTGCAGCGAAAACCTAAATCTTAAACAGGCGCTTAAGTAGCGGGTAGAAATCCTGCTTCAGTTGACTAAAGTAGCAAGCCCGCTAGCATACAACTCAGAGGAAGCTTCCAGAGTGTTGAAGGCTGCATCAGGTAGTGAAGCGTATTGCTCCTATTTTAGCACCATGTTATATAGCCCGGGTTTCAGGACTATCATCACTCAGATGATCTTTTCGAACACTTTATTTGGATAGAAATTAGATACAACAAAAAAGGCTGTTCTTGTAAGGGAACAGCCTTTTTTGTTGTATCTAATTTCTATCTCCTAAGCTCTTGAAAGATGCTTTAGGTGCATGACGTGCGAAGCAACAGCCATACGCATTTTAGGTATGTTATGATAAGGCACACCAAACTCAGCACATGCCTGGGCAACAATTTTGCTCAGTGCCGGATAATGGATGTGAGAAATCTTTGGGAATAGGTGATGCTCTACCTGAAAATTCAAACCACCTGAAAACCAGGTAACCAATTTATTATTCGTAGCAAAGTTTGTTGTAGTTTTCAGCTGATGCACTGCCCACTCGTCTTCCATTTTATTTAATGGCTGCACAGCAACCGGGAAATGTGTTTCTCTTACGGTATGCGCCAACTGGAACACGATACTCATCACAAAACCAGTTACAACACCATAAACAAGGAAACCAATTAACCAAGGCAGGAAACCTATAGTATAAATTGGCAGCACAGCAAAGAACACAATATGCAGCACCTTAAAGGCCCAAAAGGTAACGTGGTCAGACGTCTTCATTTTCTTCAGTGGCATCGCCCCTACCTTTTTAGTGAAGTATTTCTGGTAATCAGAGAAGAAAACCCAGAAAAAGAAGAGCATAGAATAGGCTGCCCAAAAATATAAATGCTGATAACGGTGGAATTTACGTAGTTTCTGTGTTTCGCAAAGCCTTAAAAATGGTCCTGCATCCAGATCATCATCAATACCGTCAATGTTTGTGTAGGCATGGTGAATAACATTGTGCTTGGTATTCCACATAAACTCATTGGCACCCAATACATTCAGGCAGAGGCCCGCCATTTCGTTTAGCCGCTTCTTCTTGCTAAAGCTGCCATGTGAGCCGTCGTGCATCACGTTAAACCCGATACCTGCCGTTAAACCACCTAGTATAGCACATTCTAAAAGGGCTAGTAAGGCAGAAGCTGGTGTAAAGAAAACTAGGTGCGTGTATATAAGCAGCAGGCTTCCGGCAAGAATTATGGCTTTTGTGTAGAGTTTGTAGTTACCTGTAGTGGAAATTCCTTCCTCCTGAAAGTATTCATTGATTCTTCTCTTTAACTCAGCATGAAAAGAATCTTTTTGTGCTTGAAATTTGGGTGCCGACATAAAATTAAAATCCAGATTAAACCTGTGTAATAGCGAATACAATGCCGCGATTATACAGGCTTGTAAAGGTAAACTATATTTTGAAACAAAAGTTTAGCCGCTGTTGCTCAAAAACTAAATTATTGATTTACAACGCAACTATTTATCAACTAGTGCCTCAAGCCCGAAAAACGGCAAGATATTTATGCAGAAAAGTAGCGGCCATACACAGGCGCAGGTCGTTTGCAGCTGTGTTCCTATATCTGTGTCGCCACAAAAGTTATAGTATAACTGCTATAGCAGCCCTACCTGTGTAACACTTATACTTTGCTTCTGGCTATATACGCATGCCAAATCCTTCGAAAGCTTACACCGGCACTCCAGCACTTTCCTATACTTGTAAAAATCAAACAGACCTGATAGTCACAACTTTATAATCCCACTCAGTGATATCTGTTGCGTATTGGGTTTGATCGATAAGCGGGCCACGGCAAATTTTTTCTTTTGGCAGGGGCATATCATACTGATCCTGGGCTCTTACCATCAGCTCATCAAACAGCCACCTAGGTATGATATCGCGCTCAGACGGATATACAAACTGAAACGACAGCACCTGTGACAACAGTAAATGCCAGTGTGCATCCATGTGGCGCCACAGCCATTTCCAATCCAATTTTTCTCCATATCGAAGTATGATGTGGTTTATATCTGCCCCATCATAACGCTCGCGGTTTTGCACGTACAGTTTTGACCAGATCAGTGTTTCGGCAGGTATAACTTTTACTTTAATGCCCAGCAGCTCACTTGGGGTAGAGCGCTCAAACCATTCGTCATCCACGGCACAATGGTTACCGGGGTTGTTGAAGATGATATCCATGAAGTTATCCCCGTTGATGGCTTTGGCAAGCCAGCGGGCATCTGTCAACTCCGTCTCATACTCATGCTCTTTAAAAGCTTTCAGTATGCGCGGCGTATCACCTGATTTACAAAAAACATCAAGGTCTTTTGTATCACGCATGATATCGGTGTAAAGGCGCAGGGCAAATCCTCCACCTACCATAAAGTCTGCTTCGCAGTTAGAAAGTATACCAAGTGCTTCACGGTAAAAATCGTGCGCCGCCTGGCGGTGAATACCTTCCTGTAGTTCTATTACTTTAGCCATTTTGCTATTGAATTCATGTCAGATTAAACAGGTACCTCATAGAGGCAGGCCGCTGTATCAGGAATAGCTGGTTGCCAGGAACTAACTGTGCTCACACAACGCAGCGGCGCGTAAAGTTCTTGTACTAAAGAATGGCTCCGTTTGTTGCCTGTCCCGATAACAAGGGGCTTTATTATTATCAACAGCAACAAAACAGGTTAAGAGAGGGATATAAAATTGCACTTTTACAACAATATTATTTCATTGGTTTTTGAGTTACATAAAAAGGCACATTGGCAGTGGCTATGTTATTATGTCCGTCCCGCACGTATACATAAAGCCTGTATGCGCCTTCTTTTTCAGGTGTCCGAAGCCGTTGCTTATTGCCCTCTTGCTGCAATAGCACTTGTTGCAAGGCCTTAGGTCTTACTTGTTTATCTGCATTACCATCCAGCTTCTCTGCTTCTGGCAGTACCTCCCACTCCATACTTAGCTCATCTCCGTCCGGATCAGAAGCAAAAGTTGCAGCTTCAATTTCCTGTCCCGGATTCACATATATCTGGTCTAATGCAAACTTCTTATCTAACTGAATATAGGCAATATAAGGAGCCTGATTAAATGTAGTCGTATCTCCCCAGAGTTGGCGCATTTCGTGCACCAGCGCCGTTTCCTCTCCTGTTTCATTAAATAAGGAAAACCATGTAGAAGTTACTTCCTGCTTGTTGCCCCACATAAACACGTAAGAACCTAAACACCGTTTGGTGTCAGCCAAGACAGACCTCTTATAACGGTCGCGGGCAAACTCTGCTTTCTCGGAACTAGTTTGCTCAATAGGTGCCGTCCACAACGTGTGGTATGTCTCCCAATAGCCACGCGCGCCAAACTCTGAAATAATATAGGGCCCTTTCCAGTCTGTTTCAGCAATCTCAGACGGTAAGTTATGCATCGCACCAAATGAGTTGATGGAAAGCACATCCAGCGCCGGGCACCGCTTCACGATCAGGTTAATTTCCTTATCCGGCACGTTCATAACAGTAGTTGTGGTAGGATGATCAGGGTCTACTTCATGTATCATTTCAGCTACCTGATTGATGGCATCCCAAACTTTCACATTAGACCCCTCTGCGTACAGCTCGTTGCCCACCCCCCACATCAGCAGGGCCGGATGGTTTTTGAAGCGTAACACTACTTCCCGTAGCCTTTCAGTTTGCTCTGCCACGAGTTCTTTATCATAATAGTTGAAGCCCTCCCGCTCTCTGGCCATCCACAAGCCTAGTGTTACGGTAAGGCCATACTTATGTGCAGAATCAAGCACCTGCTGCGCATTGACAGAATGCCATACCCTAACGGAGTTGCCGCCATACTCGCTTAACCGCCCATAGTGATCATACCCTGCAGCGCCTTTTATAAAGTAAGGTTCTCCGTTGCGCATAAGCATGAAACTATCCCCCTTCTGCACTATCTGCACTTTACGCCCATCAGGCACATATTTTTCAGTTACCTCAGGGTTAGTGCTGCAAGATAACAGCATGACAATCAAAAGTATAGGCAAGCACAGTTTAAATAAAAACTCCTTAAACAAGGGTTGAAGCATGATATATCTACGATTTTTTTGTACAAAATTATCTCTAAACTAGCTGCTTTACGTATACAACTCCTACTTGTTTGAGATAATTATAACAATCAAACTATATTTAAGTATTTATACATTCACTTTCAATACGTTATATTTATTTTACTCCTATATGTTGAACTTTGTACAAGAAAGTAACCCTTCAGCAATTGCAGTAAAAGCAGAACAAGGGGCGCTTAAGCGTGATGTGCATGCTATGCGCTTTATGATCTGGATGGGAGTACTGACTATGGTGCTGTTCCTGTACTGGTTTATTGATGAAGATCATATTGGCTATCCTCCTTTATACTGGCTTTTAACTACTGCTCTAGGGTTTAAGCTGCTGCGCACGCTGCATGAGTGGTACCATTATTATGCTGTAAGCATACCTATAAAGCCGCAACTGCATACAGATTTTACGGTTGATGTACTGACTACTGCCTGCCCCGGCGAACCGCACAGCATGATCATCAACACCCTGGAAGCTATTCAGCGCATACGTTACCCGCATACAACCTACCTCTGCGACGAAGGTAACGACCCAATTTTGAAAGCAGCGTGTGAGCGGCTGGGAGTAAAGCACGTAACCCGCACGTTAAAGGTGGATGCAAAAGCTGGCAACATCAACAATGCACTAAAGCAGGCAACAGGAGATATATGTCTTATCCTTGATCCTGACCATATTCCTGCGCCGGAGTTTCTGGATGAGGTACTGCCTTATTTTGAAGATCCTCAAATAGGATTTGTGCAGGTAGTACAGGCCTACTTCAATCAGAAAGAAAGCTTGATAGCCTATGGCGCGGCCGAGCAGACCTATAGCTTTTATGGGCCTATGATGATGGGCATGAACTCCTACGGCACTGCCCAGGCCATAGGTGCCAACTGCACCTTCCGCAGAGAAGCCCTTGATAGTATAGGAGGCCATGCTGCAGGCCTTTCGGAGGATATGCACACGGCTATGCAGCTGCACGCAAAAGGCTGGAAATCTACCTACGTGCCTAAACTGTTATCCCGTGGCCTTGTTCCTGCTACACTCTCGTCCTATTATAAGCAACAGGTAAAATGGGCAAGAGGCACTTTCGAGCTGCTGTTCGCTGTATACCCCAAGCTGTTCCGCCATTTTACGCTCCGCCAGAAGATCCATTATTTCACCTTACCACTTTATTACCTGTTCGGGGTATTTAACCTGATCGACTTTCTTATACCTGTACTGGCCCTGCTCCTGGCAGAATTCCCGTGGTATGTTTCGCTTGGAGAGTTTTTAATTATGTTTACCCCTTTCCTCTGCATATCGCTCTGTATAAGGCATTTTGCACAACGCTGGTATCATGAGAAAAGCGAAAACGGATTTCATTTGTTCGGCGGTATTCTGCGCACTGGTACCTGGTGGGTATTCACGCTGGGGCTGGTTTATGCTATACTGCGTGTAAAGGTGCCTTATATTCCTACACCTAAAGACGATAAGCCCAAAAACAACTTTTTGCTCAGCTTACCCAACATAATGGTATGCGTGGTAAGTTTAGGTACTATTATTTATAGCCAACGTGAGTACGGCCACATTTACGACAACCCCTACGTGCAGATGATGATGGCTTTTGTGCTAACCAATGTGGCAATAGTGGGCACCATAGTAGTGATAAGCCAGGAGAAGTTTATGGAGTGGGTTCGCAGAAACCTGTTACACGCCTCTATGCTTCAGCCTGTATTCATGCCTTTACGTTATGGCGTATGGCGCACACGTCACGGTTTTTACGATGGCATCAGAAGTGTGGCAATTGTAGTAGTTGTACTAGCTACAACCATATCGCTTGGCTTTATACTTTCTAAACAGGGCTGGGTCGAGAATTGGGAAAAAGATTACTCTGAAGGAACCTTCAACACAGAACCGAAAGCTTCTAAGCCGGCAGAGTTTTCAGCAGGTTTAGTAAAGTAAACCTACTGCTTTGTTCCTCTAGCACAACTGTATAAGTACTCGGATAAATTAAGTTTAATCTATTTTATCACCCTGAAAGGATCTTGTTGATATAGGGCCCCTTCTCCCGCAAATCACAGAAGCGTAACCTCCGGGGGTAGGGGCCCTCTCCTCTACTTCTACCAGTCTTCTTACAGAATGACAGGTATATTCGTTTACGTAAAGTTATTTCCGTCTCTGTACTTACTAACTATAGTTCAAGATGATGAACTACGGAAGATATTGTACTGCAGCATAAGTATAAACACTGGCCAATTATCTTAACCCCTTAGCGCTACGCTTCGTTTAGGTAGTACATAACAACGCATGTTTAACCTAAACTTAAGTAAAGCTATGACAAGTGAGTATCCAAATCGCAACAACAGCAATTACAATACACGTCGCTCAGATGAGTACCGCCACCCTGAGCAGAATTCAAACTATCGTTTTGATGACTACGGATCATCAGCACGTGGCGGATATGGGAATGAGAGCCACACAGGCACCTGGGGCAACCAGGGAAATGAAATGGGTGGGTCCCGCAACACCAGCAATCAAGACCAGTACGGCAGTTACAGCACATCCCGCAACTATGGCAACATGGGCAGCTATGGTGGCGCACAAGGCTTCGGATCTAGCAGAGGAGGCCAGCACCAGCAAGGCAGTGATTACAACTTCTACAGTGGCAGAGGCAGCGCCAGTGGATCAAGGCAGGGCAACATAGATCCTTACAGCAGCGACCGCAGCTACGGCTACCAAAGTGACTACGACAGCCATGGCTCTGGCTTCCGAAACGATGATCAGCCTGACCTCTACGGCTCCGATACCTCCAGAAGATTTCAGGGAAGCAGCCAGGACCGCTACGACTTTGATGCTGACAATTACAACCAGGGCAGCGGAAGCTACCGCAGCAACCAAAACGCTGACAGGGGAGGCTACAGCAACCGTGGCAGCAACTCATCATCTAACTACGGCGGCTCCCAAGGCAATTACATGGGCAGCGGCTACAGCCGTAACAATGACAGTGACTACAACCAAGGAAACTATGGCTCTATGGGCAACTATAACAGCGGCAGCAACAACTATGGCAGCAGCTCGGTGGGCAGAAGCAGTAACTATAGCCCGAACGTAGGCAACAACTATCCTAATGATACCTATGCACGGGATGAATTTAACTCGCGCATTCAGCACCCGGATAGCGACTACAGCTATAATCCTAACAAGAGCTTCCGCTCTGGCAGCTCAAACGATTACATGAGCAGCGATAACAGACAACGCACCTGGAGCAGTGACCATGACCGAGGTTCAAGCAGGTACTAAGCATCATAGGCATATTTAAAAACAAAAGGCGCAGCCCTATAGCTGCGCCTTTTGTTTTATGTTTGATTCTGTACAATTAATCTTTACCTATACTTGTACTACCTTATTCAAAAGTCTGACAATAGTTTGCAGAAATGATTGTGAAAACAGCTTTACTACTTCACACATACTTCCCGCAAATCACGCATGCTGCCGTAAAAAACGTTACAGTCTACAGTTCCTTCGATACCTTCTACAGCGCCTACATCGGTGTGCTGCCAGAAAGCAAGTTTCCTGTTGTTGCTCTTTTCCATGTTTAGCTTAGGCACTTTGTAGTGCGCAATCCAGAGGTGATAGCCATCAAAATGCCCCGCCAAATGACTTTCGTAGAAGTTATAGCCGGTGTAAATAATCGGCCTGACCCCATAGGCGTTTTCCACCTCATCCAGCCAAACCTTTATATCCTTTCGAAGCTGCTCTACCGGTTTGCGGCCACGCACCTCCACATCCAACACCGGCGGCAGGTCGCCACGCGACAGCTTTACCGAAGAAATAAAATTGCGTGCCTGCTTTTTAGGGTCTAAATAAGGCAGGTAGAAGTGGTAAGCTCCTTTGATTATTCCTGACGCCCCTGCTCCCTGCCAGTTGCGCTCAAAGTGCTTGTCTTTTAGTGTCACTCCTTCGGTGGCTTTTACAAAGGCAAAAGCAATCTCATTCTCACGCACCTTCTGCCAATCCACATCCTTTTGGTAATGGCTCACATCAACACCATAGATAGTATGCCCCTCCGGCCAAACGGGCTTCGGCTTCTCTACAAAATACTCTACATACATCACCAGCAAAATAATACCACACAGCAAGGCCAGGCCTATCCAAAACTTACGTGTAGGCTGCTGGCCCTTCTTTTTTTTGCGTGGTGATTTTGGCCGTGGTGACTTTCGCTTTACCGGAGCAGTTGCTTTAGGTGCAGGCGCTTTTGCCTTTGGCGATGGTTTAGGCAAGGGATTGGGTATAGACCACGAATCCTCAGGTAGCTTGGTATTTATAGCCATACTTCTTCCGCTGCAATAGTTTGATTCAGGCTAAAGAGATACTTAAAATCAAGAAACAAGCTCCCGTTTAGGTAAACCAGATAAATGCTCCAGATGCTCTCCCTCGGTTGTCATATAGCCTTGCATTAGATTAGAAGTAAGGCAGGAATGGACAGGTAATATACCCATCAGGTCGCCGATTTTATACTTCTTTAACTGCTCCGGAGAGGCTTTCACCACACCATGCTCCTGCGACAGCGACACCACCTGAATGCCCTCCAGCGGAGCAGACCAGCCATTGCTCGTAAAGTCTACCACTCGGCCGTAAACAGCGGTTCCGTCTTCCTGCAGTAGCACGTCTTTTGAGAAATGTACACTGCCTCCGTAGAGTATAATTTCGCCACGCTCCGGGTGTATGGCCACCACAGGGCAAGCCATACATACGGCAATTTCATCAAAGCTACATGAGCCGATGCGCTGTTGGGTAAGGTCGTAAAAAACGTAATTGCCGGGGCGAATCTCGTCTACGCCGCTTAAGGTTTCAATAATGCTGCACGAAGGAGTGTCTCCGATGGAGAGCTGCAGGTTCGGGAACTTTGCTTTATAGCGCTCGCGCAGCTGGTGCAACTGGTAAACAGACGTATTGTTGATTGTTTGAATGGCATATACATCGCTCTGCTTATACGTATGGCCATCATGCACCACAAACCCCTCGAAGTGTAGCTTTTCTCCAAGCACCTGCACCCGCTGCAGAATTTTATCCAGCTCGGCATAATTGGTGGCAAGTATACCTGTTCTGCGGTAGCCTGTGTCTATTTTCAACGACAGATGCACAGGGTGTTGTAGTTGGTCTGCCAGAACCTCTATGGTATCCTGATTTACCGCCACAAGGTGTAGTTTTACCTGGGCAGCCAGTTCGTTTATACTATCCATTTCCAGTACGTTTACCGGAAAGGCAATCATGATATCTTTCCAGCCGTGGTTGGCAAAGTAGCGGGCCATGCGCACTGATGATACGGTAATGGCTTCTACTCCTGCTTCACGAAACCACTCTCCCACCTGCGCCGATTGGTGCGTCTTAAAGTGAGGGCGCAGCCTTACGCTATTCCGTATCGCCTTAGCGGCCATACGGCGTATGTTGTTCTTTGCCTTTTCTTTATCCAGTAGTAGTGTGGGTGTTGTAATTCTCATCTTCCGATCTTCGCAAATAGTAGCAAATTTTGTGAAGTTAAACATCTTAGGTAAAAAAAGCACATCCAAGACTGGTTTTGGTGGTGAATGTAGGACAATTGGTGTCAAATCAGGCCTGAGTGAGCAGTAACTCTATCAATCAAGCGGCACCTATACTTCAGCATTTCACAATTACACTTACCTTTGCAAAAACACCTTCGCTGGCTATGAGTTATTTCTACGTTAAGGCGCTGCATATTATTTTTGTGGTTACCTGGTTTGCGGGCTTATTCTACATTGTGCGCCTGTTTATTTACTTTGCAGAAGCAGCAGAAAAGCCTGAGCCTGAAAAGTCTATACTTCAGAAACAGTTCAGCCTGATGCAAAAGCGCTTGTGGTATGGCATTACGTGGCCATCTGCCGTGCTTACCTTCATTTTCGGGCTATCGATGCTGTACCTGTATGGCTCCGTACCCGGCTGGCTTGTATGGAAACTAAGCTTTGTGGCAGGCTTGTATGTATATCACTTCCTATGCCACAAGATTTTCAAGCAACAGCAGCAGGGCCTGCTGAAGTATACTTCTACCCAACTTCGAGTTTGGAACGAAGTGGCAACCCTCTTCCTTATCAGCATTGTGTTTTTGGTTGTGCTTAAAAGCTCACTGAGCATGCTGTGGGGAATCCTTGGCCTGATTCTGTTCTCTGCTATACTTATGCTGGCTATTCGTATCTATAAAAGAACCAGGGAGAAAAGGTAAATCAGATGCTTTTGAATCCCATTCCCCGGCCAGAATTCGTAATTCGCATTTTTTAAGGTTATCTTTGTAAGTATGAATAAAGCATTGAAGGCCAACGAGAGAGAGTTAATCAAGTTGATCCGTTTCTTTAGCAAGCGTGCATCACTACTGATGGAAACAGGCGAGTTAAGTCTGGAACATGAACAACTGACGCAGGCATGCGAGAAGTTGGAGACACAGCTGCTGACGCATGCAGACAACCGCGCTGCCATACTTGATAAGCGGGAACGTTTGAATAATATCATTCAGGATAATGCCCAGTGCCCTAAATGCCACAAGGCTGATATGCTTAAGCAGCAGAGCGTGGCAACCAATGAGCATGGCTGGAAGTGCAACACCTATCGCTGCCGCCGCTGCAACACTAACTTTACCTGGAACCGCCCCAACAACCCATGGCACATGGTGGAGTTTCTGGAAATGTATATCAAGGAACTGGAAAACTCCCTTACAACAGACATGGCTCCTGAAATGCGCCAGCACACCGAAGCGGCCATTCCTCAGCTCCAGGATAGCCTGTTCCGCCTGCGCCCGGTATTGGAGACGTCCAATGAAGAAGTGATGGCACTGAGTGAGAAAGAGCAGGAAATGGACAAGATGATCCACCAGTTCAAGAATTACCTGCTTATAGAGAAAATCAAGCTGGACACGTACCAGGAGTAGGCAGTTTATACTTGTGCGGGTTTATTATCAGGTAATACAGGCTTGCGTTTACGCTACTACTCGCCCGCTTAGCACCTTCAGAATAGCTTCAGCTTATCAGATTGCCTGCACAACCCAATACCAGCAGGCTAGCGTGAGAAAGGAAATCGGTATCCCGAAACCTACCATCATGTTGGCTAGTCGCGGCTTTAGCCCATACGAAGCAGCCACAATACTGGCCGTGATCATGGGTGCCATAGCGGCCTCCAGCACACATACCTGCGCCTGTTTACCACTAGCATCAAGGCCCCAAACGTATAATGCGAGTATAAGCAGTGGTGCAAGTATAAGCTGATACGTAAGGCCCAGCGCCAGAAAGCCCCAGTGTTTGCTTCGCCGCTCTATGCGCAACTGCAAGCCAACCGACACCAATGCCAGCGGCGAAACTGTGCTACCCAGGCGTTGAAACACCTCTTTCAAGTCAGCGGAAAAATGTAAATCTAGTATATTGGCGGCGAGGGCAAGTATAAATATAAGGAAAGGCGGAAACCGAAGAATTTTTCTGGCTATCAGCCCAGCATCTGCTTTTCCCTTTGATAATGCTGCCGCCAACCCGATGCCCAAAGTTGAAAGCACCATAAAAGAACCAGCCTGATCTATCAGAATGGCAGTTTTAAGTCCTTCTCCCCCATACAATGCCTCGATAATGGGAAAACCGATAAAGGATGTGTTGCCTAAGCCGCCGGTAAGTATAAGGCAACCGATCAGCTTTTTAGACCAGCCGAACGCTTTGCCCAGACCCCAGAAAAACAAGGCTGCACCCGCAAAACATATCCAGGCCACCCCAACTGGTAGAAGCACAGCGCTATTTAGCGTTACCTCAGGTATAAAGTATAAGGCCAGTGCCGGAAGCGAAATATAGATGATAAACTGGTTGAGAACCAGCGGCGCATTGGCAGGAAAATCCTTGAAACGCTGCAACAGAATACCCAGCCCCAGGCAACCAAACAAAAGTATAAAACTGCTCATGTCATTTCCTCAGCGTCTGATGTTGCAGTTTTCACGCAACTCCTAAAGATAATGTTGCCTTCTGGAAAACTAAAACATAAAGCAGGTTTCCTTTTGGACAAGTATAGCCAGCACAAGCAAGCTGGAGCCGATTTATACTTATCATGAAGCTGATCTTATACCCAAGAGACTACTGCTGACAATTCTCTAGTATTTTCTTGATACCCTTTTTGTAAGCTTTCTGAACGGCAAGAGGTGTTGTGGCTAGGTTAACTGTTTTACTGCCCCTATAGCCATTCTCTATTTCCTTTTCAGGTATGGAGATACCCGTCATGGTGGTTTTAGCTGCCAAGGTATAAACCACTTGTTTTGTACTGGTGGAGTAAAGAGTATAGTTCACGATGGCTTTAGTATTGTCTTCTGGTTCCCTACCATACCCTGCCTGTAACTCGCGCTGCTCAGCTGCACTTATACGGTTGTATCCCGTTCCGGACTCAATTCCATTTACGGCTGCCTTTAGATAGTAGGCATAGCCAAGACGCTCCATAACCGCCAGGCTGCTCGTATCAGTGCTGGCGCCGGGTTGTAAGCCATTCATCCGCAGGTCCATTTCCTGCTCTACTACATAGTATGGCTGCACACCGGCCTCTTTCATTTGCTCCTCCACTTGCTGATATAATTCGTAAGACTGTTGCTGCGAAACACCTGTAGCCTCCCCTATCAACACTTTCTGCCCTGCCACAATTGTTTTGGGGCAACCTCCTACAGCAGCTGTATACTTGGTGCTACTAATGCAACTGCTCGTAAGCAGTAATACTAAAAGACTCAGGAGTTTACTTATCGTTAGTAGTTCAAAAGGTTTAATGTGATGAGGCTGAAAAGAACAAGCTCTCTTCAGGTTCACATTTTTTGAGGATGGGGGAAAGGCACAGTTCGCCTGTGGTAACTCAGTATACTTGCTTGTTTTCATGCAGATGAAAGTGATAGTGGCTTTACTGGAACTATATAGCCTACAATATCACAATTTTTTTCATCATCTCAAAAGCAAATATTTACCAATAGAAGTATAATACCGTTTCTATACTTATAAATCAGAATACGACGGCATAAGGCACAACAGAAGCTTCATGAAAGAGCCTGTGCTGCTGTAATTTTATACTTGAATGGGCAAGCAAACTTGATCTTCAATACTAAAAAAGGTGTGTCAGAGGGCAATTTAAAGAGACACTACGAAAGCTTAGATATAAACAGAGCGGCTTCGGGGGGGGGTAGGTCACAATAACCCCCTGAAGCCGCTCTGTTTATACTTTAGATACTAAATCTGAATAGGCTTTTTACTGCAACACAACTCTCCTCACCACCCTGGTATCGTCAGAAATAATGCTTAGGAAGTATACTCCGGGTGCCAGATGCTCTGTTTTCAGTTGCAAGTCATTCTCTACTCCACTCAAACGTTTGGTTGTATCTAGCACGGTAGCCGATTGCGCATTCGTAAGGATAAAGCGTACTTCAGGCTTTTTTAAACCCGCCACTTTGAGCTTGATGTTTCCTTTTACAGGCACTGGGAAAACCTTAACGGCACGCTCCAGTTCCTCTTTTTCCGCGGAGGCCAACGGCCCTGTGTAGGATAGTTTATAGATGGTTCCGGTTTTATCATCCGATATAAACAGACCGCCGTCTGCCCCTATGGCAATATCTACGGGGCGGGCATAGGCCTCGGTAGAATCGCTGTTCAGAAAACCACCTACCAGTTCGATTTGCTCTCCCGGCTTTCCGTTTTGCCACGGAAAGTATATGACCTTGTAGCCTGTTGCTTTCGAACGGTTCCAGGAGCCATGCAACGCGATCAGGGCGCCGTTGCGGTAAGGCTGTGGTAGCTGCGTGTTTTGCGTAAACAATAGTCCTAAGGGAGCAGTATGCGCCTGTATACCTTTGCTGATGCGCTCCATTCCGCTGCAATCCACGGTACCTTGCGGGTTTAGCTCCACATCCTTAATATGCGGCATATTATCCATACCCTGCCTGGCATCTGGGTTACAAAAAGGCCAGCCATAGTTTGCGCCGTCCTTCACCAGCGTAAACTCCTCTGGTGGGTTATTGTCTACATAGCTTTGTACAACTTTACCGTAGTTGCCGGTATTGTCCTCAAACGGATACGCCACATTATCCCTGTTATTCACCGTTACCCACAGCTCATCTGTACCGGGTACAAAATCCAGACCTTCAGCATTACGCAAGCCTTCAGCAAATAAGCGCCGGTTGGTACCATCTGCGTTATACACATAGATAGCGCCACGCTTCGGATCGCTTTGGGTATCTTCAATGCAGGCGTTGCAGGTAGAGGCTATGGATACGTATAGTTTGTGTTTGCTATCGAGGGCAATGTTCTTGAGCACATGGCCGTAGTTGCCCTTCAGCTCAGACAGACTCTCATCCGGCAGGTTGGCTACCACCACTTCACGGTTTTTCCCGAGGCGGTCGCCATTGGTATAAGTATAGCGGTTTATCTGGTTCTTTTCGGCAATGTACACATACTGCACATTACCTATTTTATGAAAGACGATGTCGTGCGGCCTTTGCAGTCCGGTTGCAAAATCATACTCCTCAATGGTGCCGTCCTCCCGCTGATGCAGCCCCCGTACCTTACTATCCCACGGCATCGAGACGAACAAATCGCCATTTGGCGCGGTAGCCATAAACCGCACACCGCTTACCCGGGTATAAACCTGCAACTTGAAGTTAGGCGGCACTGTAGCAAATCTGTCTACATTAAATGGCGCGTTTCGCAGTTGCTGCGGCACTTCTATTTTAACGGTTTCAGTTGCAGCGGGCGGCACTGCCTGTGCCATTAATGTTGTAGATGCCCCAAATGCTACAGCAGTCAGAGATGTTTTCAGTAGATGTTTAAGCTTCATAATAAGTAGAGATAAGGGAATCAATCCTCTACTTTTATCTTTTTATATCAGAAAGGTTGCGTAAAAAGGAGTATTTATAAAGTATAAGGTCAAAATAAGCCGATCTTGAATTGTAGATCTTAATTCGATGAGAGGCTTATGAGCCCGGCTAGTTTATAAAGCCTTCCATAACCACATAGTTTTTCCCGCCTCTGGCGAACCGCTGATTTGTTTCTTTTAGCCCAAAACGATTATAGAAAGTGCTTTTCTCTTGCCTCGCGTTGCACCAGATCACTTCTACACCTTTTGCAGCTGCCTGTGCTATAAGGTGCCTCAACAGTAAAGAGCCATAGCCTTTCCCCTGAGAGGCCGGCAAAGTGGCAAACTTTCTGAACTGGCCTCTTCTACCTTCTATAAACAACGAAATCACAGCTACAAGCTCATTATTCAAGTATAGCCCAAAGTGGGTTCCCTTTTGATCATCAGGCAGTTGCACATAACGGATTTCCTTGTCCGGCCACATCACCTTTCTTCGTAGTTTCCAGGTATCTTCGGCTTTGATTTCTTTTATGTACATGCTGCAGTAATATATAAAAAGCCTCAACAGCTTCTATCAAAAGCCTTTGAAGTATAACGGCAAAGTATAAAGTTATAAAGTACAGCAAAGGTTATAAGTTGTCAGCTCTCTTAGGAGGGATGACAACTTATAACCTTTGCTGTACACCAGTATTAGCAGCCCACGTAAAGAGAATCCCTCTATATCGGCTTTGCTTTTTCCTTCAGCCAGTTCAGCTCATCCTCCGTCAGGTGCGGCCCAAGGTTTTCCAGCACTTGCTGGTGGTATTCGTTCAGCCACTTGATTTGGTGCGCCTCCAGCAGGTCTTTTTTTACAGGCGT
Source organism: Pontibacter rugosus (assembly GCF_042678745.1). Classification (NCBI taxonomy): domain Bacteria; kingdom Pseudomonadati; phylum Bacteroidota; class Cytophagia; order Cytophagales; family Hymenobacteraceae; genus Pontibacter; species Pontibacter rugosus. Next base: position 22,368 of record NZ_JBHTLD010000047.1, read on the forward strand.
TGTGTCGATTAAAGCCATGGTCAGGTGCTCGAATGTATAGAACTCACCGAACTCATTGGCTTCGTCCGGTACTGTCAGCACCAGGTTTTCGATGCGAATCCCATGCTTGCCGTTGCGGTAAATGCCAGGTTCTACAGATGAAATCATGCCCAACTCCAGATCAACAGCTGTTGGCGAGGCATTGAGCACGTGCGGGCCTTCGTGTACGTTCAGGAAGAAACCAACACCGTGGCCTGTACCGTGGCCGTAGTTGCGGGCGTAGTCCCAAAGCGGCTTTCTTGAGATAGCGTCAATCTGGTATCCTTTAGAGCCTTTCGGATAACGGGCCGTGGAGCCGTCAATCATCCCTTTCAGCACCAAAGTATAATCTATCTTCTCCTCCTCCGTCAGGTTCCCTAATGATACTACACGAGTAATATCGGTAGTTCCCGATGTATACTGCCCACCAGAATCGAGCAGAAAGAGGCCGTCAGCTTTTAGTTCTGCATCACTTTCTGGAGTAACTCTATAATGTGGCAGGGCACCGTGTGCTTTATAGCCGGATATTGTGTCAAAGCTTTCACCTACAAAGCCCTCCTGCTCTGCTCTGAATTCACGTAATCTGGCTGCCACCGACAGCTCCGTAATTTTCTCTTTGCCAAGGTTCTCCTCCAGCCATATGAAAAAGCGAGTCAGTGCCACCCCATCTTTCACCATGGTTTTACGGGTGTGAGCTACCTCAACCTCATTCTTCACTGCTTTAAAGTAAGTCGTAGGATTAGTGTCCTGTATGACGCGCACTTCTTTTGGCAGCTGCTTGTACAGCGCATAGCAGTTGCGTTTAGGATCTATCAAAATACTATTACCCGGTATACTGGCTACAGCACGCTCCACCAGATCGTATGCTTCCAGGGTTATGCCTGCTGCTGTAAGGGCTTGTTGATCTGCTTCGCTTAGCTTTGTGGTATTTATAAAAAGGATGGCTTTTTCCTGGCTGATAAGAGCAAAGCTTAGAACAACCGGATTACATTTCACATCAGATCCACGAAGGTTGAAGAGCCATGCCAGATCATCTAAAGAAGAAATCAGGTGATATTCCACCCTGTTCTTTTTAAGGGCAGCACGTAAACGGTCCATTTTGCTCTGCATTGACTCCCCTACCACATCCTCACTTAAAAGATAAGCTGGTGCAGTTGGCAATTCAGGCCTATCCAGCCAGATGGGATCCAGGTAATCGCGGTCACTATTTAGGTGTATGTTCAGGGGAGACAGCATAGCTTCCAGCTGCTGGGCAAGGCCCACCGAGATAAGCTTTGCATCATAAGCTACGGTTGCACCCTCCGGCAGACGCTCTGCAAGCCAGTTGATATACTCTGGAGCACCCTGCGCCTGCAGCTTCACCAATTCAAAACCTGTATCTTGCAGCTGTTCGTTGGCCTGTACGAAATAACGTGCATCCGTCCAGAGGCCTCCAAAGTCCTGCGTAATCACCAGTGTACCTGCCGAGCCGGTAAAGCCTGAGGCAAATTCAATGCATTTATAACGATCAGGAACATACTCGCTGATGTGCGGGTCGGCCGAAGGAATGATGTAGGCACTGATGCCCTCACCTTTCATCTGGCTCTGGATGGCTGCTAGTCTTTCTTTGTAGGTCATTTGCTCAAATTTTCGGTTTGAGGCAAATTAAGGAAAGATAGGGAGAAATGCTTGCCAGATGCGGGATAATGCGGCCTATCAACCCTAAGCCGCTTTGTTCTTACGGCTTCTGCGGCCACGTATTCCATTATCGATGGAATAGCGGTTATATTTGTGCTCGAAAGTAAGTAGTAGAGCAAAGTATCCACCATAGAACGTTTGTATGGCAACACCATTCCAGTTTTCAAGCAAACTAGAACCAAAGATCAGCACCACCATCAACAGCACTCCTGCCAGCGTCGCCACTCTGGTAAACAACCCGAAGAGCAGTAAAAGCCCAATATTAAGCTCCAGGTATGGCAAAAAGTATGCAAAGGGTTCTACTAGTATAGTTGGGAGCCACGTATCTTTAAAATTAGCGGCCATGCTCTGGCTAAAGGCCTCTAGTTTGGGCAACCGTACTACAGCATGCCCTACCATACTAGCAGAGATAGGGAGGCGAGCCATCAGGTATCCAAGAGCTGTATTTCTCATAGTATATTTTGTACGGAAAACGGTGCCCAAGTGACTATATCAGCTAAGTTGCTTGCGAATCGTTTTATTCCTGATCAGGAGCTGAAATTATACGAACAGGGGCTAAATAAACATTTCGAAAATTGAATTTAAGAT